>CAYRXL010000046.1:0-12773 GCA_964428295.1 uncultured Alphaproteobacteria bacterium | reverse complement strand
ACAGCTGTGATGCTGGTGTTAATTCCTCCATGTTTTTCATGCTGCTGGTGTGAATCAGAAGAAATGTTAGTTGCTTGTGGATTTATATTTTTTTCTAAATCTGCAAGTTTATTTTCTAAGTTATTTATTTTTTTTTCATAAGTTTTCTTTATGTTGATAATTTCTTTTTTTAGAGTTTTTATATCATCATTATTCGCATACGCAGTATTACAATTACACATGGCAAATATATTCATGTTTAAACAGAAAACCCCTATATATAATATTTTTTTATACATAATTATGACCTAACCCATCTATTAAATAAAAATTATTTATAATGCAATATTATTGCAATTGCAATAATAATAATATATTGACTATTTTTTATATTATTAATATAATATGCACATGGAAAACTTAAATGAATTATTTATAAATTTTTGTTTGAAGCGAAAAAAATCTTTGACACCCTCTAGGCTAGTATTAATCGAAACTTTATCAACATATGATAAGCCTGTTACAGCCTATCAATTACAAAAAGATATAAATTTAAAAGGTAATAATCTCAATATTGCTACTGTGTACAGAGTAGTAGAATTTTGGATGCGTATGGGACTAGTCCATAAAATATCATCTATAAATAAATTTTTTATGTGTTTTAGACCAAAAGAAAAACACATTCATATGCTAAATTATTGTACTAGTTGTGAAGATGTGTTTGAGACCTGCAATGAATCTATGGGTATAAATATAGAAAAAAGCTCTGAAAAACTGGGCTTAAAATTTATAAAAAGTAAACCCATAGAAATACCCATTTTATGTCCTAGTTGTCAGTAAATATAAAATGGAACATCTGCTAGAACATTATTTCTACGGACTGAATGCAAATCTGAAAGGATTTGTGTTTGGTTTTACGCATGCTGGCATAATGTTATTAGGTTATTATACGGGATGGAGCATAAATAGATTTCTAAAAATAATCTCTAGTGGTTATATTGCTGGAATTTTTGGTGCAGCGTTATCTCACATTTTAGCTGATTTGATAGCAAGTCTAGTGGATCCACATATAAGAAAAATGGTGTTGGGTATAGTGATAGGAGGTATAGTGCCTTTATTTTTTGTTCCTTTACTAGAAAAGTATGTAGTAAAAAGCAGACACCATATTATTACAGGAGATCACGACGATATTAAAAAAGATTTGGATAGCCATTAAGTCAACTATAAAGGAAATATAATGAAATATTTAATTTTAGTTTGGTTTTTTTTTACTAGCTTTGCTTTTACAGAAGATGATCATCATGATGAACACCATGACGAGGTAACGTCCTTAGAAGCGCATGAACATGGAATAGGAAAAATGAATATAGCGCAAGATAATACGAAAATTTTGATAGAATTTGAACTTCCTGGTGCAGATATAGTTGGATTTGAGCATAAAGCAGAAACAAAAGAAGATATTAAAAATGTTAATAATGCTTTAAGTCTTTTATCTAAATATGAAAACCTAGTGAAGTTACCTTTAGATGCTAAATGCTCTATAGAAAATGCTAGCGCAAATATATTACATGAAGGCAATCATGGCGAATTTCGATCTCAATACATATTAGATTGTCAAAATCCAGGTAAAATTCAAACTATCGAACTCTTATACTTTGAAAGATTTCCTAATAGTAAAGAATTAAATGTAAGTATTGTTTCTGATAAAAAAGCTGAATCTTTAGTAGCCAAAAAAGATAACTATAAACTTTCTACTGTAGGGTATTTTGATTAGGAGTTAGCCTTTAGTAGGCTTATTTGATTTAATAAACTCTCTTAGCATTTCGATAATAACTCAATAATTTTTGAGTTTTCAATTATTTAAATACATAGGGAAGTTAATTGTTATCCTAAATAAATATATTTTAGAAACGAAAAATTAAAAATAATTCTTTAAGGCTTCATATGAATTATTTTTTCTAGCAACACTCCACCTGTATCATTTTCTTTTACTTCATTAAGTGACAATTTAATTTCTCTTTTATGCCATTCTATTTCTATCAAGCCAAAATTATCTTTATCAACGATTTTGCCAATACGATTTTGGTCAGATTCTCTAACACCAAAGATTGACCTATTGAGTGCACTAGAGGTTAGTTCATATAAAATTCCTCCATTCAAGCCTCCATAACTATAAATAGACCCGATGTGTCTATCGCCAGAAATGATTATCACCGCTTTTGATTTGCTTTTTAAAAGAAGATTTAAAATCCTTTCCCTTTCATATGGAAAATTTCCCCATTTTTCCCACCCATGCACATCAGATATTACCTGAATAGAAGATATCAGCAAACGTATATCAACTGGTATACGTAATTTTTCTTCTAGCCATCTCCACTGAGCACTTCCTAAAATAGTTTTATTAATTTCCTTATCAGGTGCGTATTTTCCTTGTCCTACAATTGCAGAACTTTTAATCTTTAATACAGGGCTCCTGAAAGTTCTAGTGTCTAATAAAATAATTTGTATTTTTCTTTTGTTTTTTTCTAAAATATATTCCTTATATATGCCTTGGCGTTTTCTACGAATATCGTCTAAAGGTATATCAAAAAAATCTAAAAATAATTTTTTGGATACTAACTTATGTTTCCATAAAACTCCTCCATCATTTAAACCATAATCATGGTCATCCCAAGTTGCTACAATAGGAACATGTTTTGCAAGGTATTTAAAGTCATCATTACTTTCAAGCTTACTATAAGCCTCTATTAGCTCAAAAGCATTCTCATCTTTAAAGTCTCCATATACGTTATCGCCAGTAAGAATGAGAAGGTCAGGATTTTTATTATTTATCGATTTCCAATGATACATAGGCCTACGTTGGTCAGAACAAGAACCCACAGCAATAGTTCTAATAACTTTAGGATTATAATTTAAATCTAATAAATCGATTGCCAAACAATTAAATGAAATTATTATTAAAAAATAAACAATTATATAAAACACAATGTTTATTTATCCTGATTAAATTGATGTCCAGTTCTCAATGACGATGATATAAACTCATAATCTTTTTCATTTTCATAATTAATTAGACCGTGTCTAATACAAAAGTCTACTAGAACCAAACCACAGTTAATTTTGAAATCATTAGTATTTCTAAGCAAATCCAATATCAAACTCCAATGCATAAGCTTAAAGTTCTGAACTTCTCTATCTCGACATTTTGGAATAAAATCTTTTTCAACTTCAAGTTCATAAATAAATAATAAATCTGGGCGAAGTGAAATGTTATCCCTTAAGCAGTAATTAACAGTCCCTACTGCCTTAGCATTTTTAATCAAACTACCATTTATGCTAGCTTCCTCATAAGCTTCACGGCTTAGTGCTTCAAAAACCGACTCTCTAGCTTTAATTCCACCTGCAACTGTATTATCAAGCTTTCCAGGATCAATCAATTTATTTTTTGATCTAGTTGGTATCCAAATATTTGGCCCACGTGAAGTATTCAAATATGCTATCATGTGAATTCCATAACCCCTTATACCTAAAGCAGGAAGAACTGACCTATCAACTAAAAAGTACTCTTTTCCGCCAAAGCTTTTAACACAAGAAAACAATTCTCCCGTAAGAGGTTTTATAAAATTTCTTTTCTCTAGATATTTAGATATATTTTTGATCAATCTATTTAATTGATAAAACTCATTACAAAGAAGAAAAATACAACTATTTTTTATTACTATCTCCTTAAATTCCTTTTCTAACTCTTTTGCTACAGTATAATGTACATGTCCAATTAATGCTTCCAAACAAATCAATTTATAAAAATCTTTTTTTAGGATTCCATTGTTTATTTTAACAACTTTGTCTAAAATACTCATTTTGTTATTTATTATTTAGTCTTAACCATAATTTTTTCTGAAACTCCCAAAAGTAACTAAACTGACCAAATATTAACGCTACTAAAAGCAGCACTACTTGGTAGATAGGAAAAATAACTAAAATTCTCAAAAGCAAATATAGGGGATAAAAAGTAATTAATTCCTTAATTTTAAGAAATTCAAGAATAGGACCAGAAAAATAGACAGACAAACTACCACTAATGCCAAAAACTAAAAAAACTATTGTCAGTTGGTAGGTATTTTTTGTTTTAAAAATATGATTTAGTTTTTTCATTATAAATTTATTATTAAGATTCTTAGGTTTTAGAAATTAGAGGATATTATAAAATATTGAAAAAATAACTGTCTGAACGAAAAGTTTAAATATACTAAATATTCAAATTAGAACCGTACTCCAAATATCTCTTTCTTCTATTTTTCAATAAATTTTCATTCGAATATTCTTTAAGTTCATTCAAGGTCTCTTCAATAACTGATGCCACTGAATCTATGATTGTCTCACTATCCCTATGGGCTCCACCTAGCGGTTCTACAATTATCTTATCTATAACTTTTACTCTCTCCAAATCATTTGCTGTAAGATTTAAAGCATTTGAAGCTGCCTCTGCATATTTTTCTGACCTCCATAATATTGATGCACAACCTTCAGGAGATATAACTGAGTAGATTGAATTTTCCAACATCAACACACGGTCAGCAGCACCAATTGCTATGGCACCACCAGAACCTCCCTCTCCAATAATAGTACTTATCAAAGGAATATTAACCGACAAACAAGTCTCTATTGAACAAGCTATTGCTTCAGCTTGCCCTCTTTCCTCTGCGCCAATACCTGGATAAGCTCCTGCTGTATCTATAAATGTAAGAACTGGCAAATTAAACTTATCTGCTAATTTCATCAATCTTGCAGCTTTCCTATATCCTTCTGGACTTGCCATGCCAAAGTTTCTTTTTATTCTGCTATCTGTATCCGAACCTTTTTCTTGCCCTATGACAATAACTGAATTTCCTCTAAAATTTCCTATCCCTCCCATCATAGCTGGATCTTCACCATAGAATCTATCTCCTAATAACGGAATAAAATTATCAATAATTTTATCCACATAATCTACACAGTGGGGTCGATTTGGATGTCTTGCAACCTGCACTCTTTGCCATGGTGTAAGATTTGAATATTTTTCTTTTAGAATTGCATTAGCCTTAAATTGCAACTTAGAAATTTCCTCAACTATATTCACTCCTTTACCATCACTAAGATGCCTAAGTTCTTTAATTTTTCCTTCAAGCAAAACCACTTCTTGTTCAAAATCAAGAAAATAATCAATCATATAATTCCTCTAATACAATAAATTTATATGTCCTAAATACAACATATAGGAAAATATATCAATATTCGTCGTTATTTGGTACCTATTTTATTTATAGGATGTTTATTAAGGGCCTCTTTAGCCGCATGAGTTTGTACATGAGTATAAATTTGAACAGTTGAAATATCCTCATGACCCAATAAGTGTTGAATTATTTTGAGATCGGCCCCATTGGAAAGCATATGTGAAGCAAAAGCATGCCTAATAACATGTGGTGAAATTTTATCACTACTCAATCCTGATTTTGCAGCCTCTACTTTTAAATAATTATAATACGTCTGTCTTGTAAGATGTTTTTTACCAGAAGGAAACATCCAAATAGAATTATTTTTTTGAAATACATATTTTATTTTAATATATGCAACTAAAGCTTTCTTAGCCTTTTCACCTATTGGAATAACTCTCTCTTTTGCTCCCTTACCACTAACTATTACATTAGTAAAATCCTTAGAAAACGAACTCATCTTTAGACTCACTAGTTCTGAAACTCTCATTCCCGTAGCATAAAGTAGCTCTGTTAGAGCATTCATTCTAAGCCCCTTGTTAGAAGTATTTTTCTTTATATTATTTATTAAAACCTCTATATCTTCAATGCTAAGGATACTTGGAAGTCTATGCTTTACTTTAGGTGTTACTATCCCTTGTGTGGGATTTTCATTACGGTAATTCTCAACAACTAAAAATTGCATAAATTGCCTTAAGGATGATAATTTTCTCGCACGTGTACTCTCGGACAATTCTCTTTTAGATATCTCATTAATCCAATTAATTATGTCATTTTTATTGCAATTTATTAATTTTATATTTTTTCTAGATAAATAATTTGAAATTTCTATTAAATCGCTACTATAGGCACTCCTAGTTTTTGAAGTAAGGTTTTTTTCTGTCAAATTCATATCTAAAAATAGTGCAATAAATCTTCTATCGCTTTTAGAGTATAGTTTTTGACTCAATTAATTACATCCATTGCAGAAAGAATACATAAATTTTTAGCTTCATCTTCCAAGCCAATAGCTCTAAGTGATCCTATTACGGCGTTAAGTTCAATACTACCAATTTTCGATGGATCCTTCCCTAAAGTGATCAGTGCCAATGCAACAGTCTCAGCTACTCGATTTGATAATGCAGATTCCCTCAGCTGATACCTTAAAGCTGTGTTGGGTATAGATCTTTCATGAAAAAAATTACCATTATCAATATATTCCAACCAAATACCTTTAGGAAGTTTTATACCTATAGCGCTCATCATTACTAATAGTTTATTATGTTCTTTTCCTTTTTCATTTATTACAGCATTAGCTGTCATGCTAGACCAGATCTCTGCTATTTTGTTTACGCTATAGGGCTCTGGTAAAGTTTCACCCACTACTGCTAAAAGCATCAATAATCCATACAACTTTCCCGATTCTTCATAATTTAAATTGCTGTTATTCAAGCTAAGAGCTATCCAATTCTTTGCTATATCACTTTTCCCAGATATTATTAAAGCTTTAGTCATACTTAAAGAGAACCAACTCAATTCTTGTTTAGGTTCCAATGTTAATGCAACTAGTATTGAGGCTGGAATAACTGAAAATGATAATCCTGATTCTTCCGCTTTTTCCCACAATAAACTCAAGTATCTTGCTCTTTCCATTGATGAGGTTGCTTTAGTAGACAATTTAAATAATTTAGCCCTTAATATAGGATCATTATTCTTTATCTCATTATTATCTAAAACTAAATGCTCCTCTTCTGAAATTGCATAACTATATAATTTTGCCAAAAATGTTGGTTTGAGAACTCCTCTTTCCACTGCTTGTTCGGCTGCTATTAATCTATCCTCCACTGAGCCTACGTTAAATTCCAAAAAAGCCCTATTTGCTTGATTTATTTCATAGTCATTAAGATATGGGTAAAAATAATCTTTTCCATATGCAACTGCCAAAGATATAAGCAAGTATCTGTCTATATCATTTATTAGTAAATCTATATTGTTTTTAGCTTTGTCGGGCTCATATGAAAGGACTTTTACTAATTTTATGAACGAATCATTTTCACTTAAGTCATTTTCTAATAATTCTATACTTAGCATTGCTGCATCAATATCATTTTTAGCCAATTGACATCCCAACAAAGTTTTACGGATATCTGTGTTTTTACTATTTCTTGCTAAGAGAGTATCTATTTGGCTACATGCATATACAATATCACCATAGTTCAACCTTATTTGATATATTTTATCCAAAAATCCTTCAGGTTTCAACCCTGAAGGAACCGCTTCAATTAAAGATTTAATTTCCTTATCTAAACCAAATTTTGCTAGAATCGTAATTTTCTTATAAAACAATTCAAAGTTATTGTTTTCTTTACTTTCTATCTTTTCTCCATCGTAACCTACTACAAGCACATCCTCATCTGTCTTTTTTTTATGAGGACTCCTAGATCTAGATAACAATAGTTTTTTTGTTAAACCTACAATAGAAGATGTAACTTTCTCAGTGGGAATATTATCTAATAACTTACTTGAAGTTTCATAGTCAGTTCCTTCCCACATCATCCATCCCAAGCCTCCTTCATCACTAGAAATTATGCCAAACCACTTGTTAAACTCATTGGGAATATCATCTATCTGAATCATATCTCCTTCATCTATACCTGCCTTAGCATTGGGTTTTTTGTTAATACTATTTACTAGCTTATCTTCTTTTCTTATTTTAATTTTAAAATTCTGAGGAATATTTAAGCTTAATTTTTGATTAGAAAATACTAAATTGCACAAACATTCCTCTTCTATACCATTTGCAATCTTTAGACTATTACACTGGAACATAGCTTTATCAATGGCTATATCAAGAGAGGATTCAGAGGTGCTGTATCCTATTGATTGGTACATTCCATTACGCAGAAAATCTTCATTGATCAGATTCCAATTTAAGCATACAGCAGCTGCTTTATTATTTCTCAGATTATCATAAATTACATTTCTAGTAGATATAGTTCTTTTAAAAGCTTCTACCAAAAATTTTTTAAGGCTCTCATTATCCAAATATTGAAACTCTGCATCATCCAAAGATTTATCGTTTATGTTAGTTTTCTGAGTTTCCTCTAATAAGGCATCTTCAGAATCTATATTAGCATTCAAATTCTGGGCAAAAGAAGGGTAGAATAACAATAATAGAAAAAAAGCGTAAATGTAAACAAGTCTATTCATCATTATTAAAGCTATCACTGGTTACATTTTTTTCTAGTCTTTTTGTTGGGGCTGGAATATCCCATACAAAAACTAATGACATAAATCCTAAAACAATTAACAATATAATTAAAATTAATAATTTTATAATCTTTGTCATATATTTTCCCTGTGTTATTATAGCTATAATAATACTCTTTGAAACTAAAAAGAAATAATAACCTATTTATTAATAATTATTAAAAATAAATTTTATCAAATCATTCAGGATATCCTTAATTCTAGAACATTATGTTAAATTACAAAATTAACGAAAAAATATTGTATAATATAAAAACAAAAGTTAATAATAAGTCAATAATGCTAATAGGTTTAATGGGGGTCGGAAAAAGTTCTATAGCAAAGGAAATGTCAAAAATTTTATCTGTTGACCTAATAGATACTGATTACGAAATAGAAAAAAAGATAGGCACTACAATTACTAATTTTTTTAAAAAAAACTCAGAAAAAGAGTTTAGAGAGATAGAAAAAAAATTAATTTTAGATATGTTAGATTCAAAAAGCAATTCATATGGTATTAATAACATTATGGCAATTGGAGGTGGAGCCTTCATTAACAAGGACATAAGGAAATTGTCAAAAAAAAACTCAATCACTATATGGTTAAAAGCAGATTTAAATATTATATACAAAAGAGTAAAAGAAAAAATTAATAAGAGGCCTCTCTTGGAAGAAGGAAATGTGCTATCAAAATTAAATAAACTAGCTAAGGAACGAAACAAATTTTACTCTATGGCTGATATAACAGTAGAAACTTCAAACAAATCTAAAAATTTGATGGCCAATAAAGTGCTATATTACCTACACAAATATCTTTTAACAGCCAAATGAATACTCCAATAAAAGTTAGTTTAGATAAGAAGTCCTATAAAGTTTATATAGAAGAAAACTCTTTAGAAAATATTTTCAAATACCACTTTAAATTATTCAAAAATAGGAGAGCTATAATAATTACCGATAAAAATGTAGCTAAAATATACTTAAAAAAAATGGAAAGTAATTTAAAAAGTAATAACTTAAAATTTTGTACCTACATATTACAACCTGGAGAAAGAAGTAAAAGCTTCAAGCAATTAGAAAAACTAACAAATTCATTATTACGTTTTAATATATCTAGAGATGATGTAATATATGCTTTAGGCGGGGGAGTAATTGGTGACTTGTCAGGATTCGTGGCCTCTGTAATTTTGAGAGGAGTTGATTGGGTGCAACTCCCCACATCTCTTCTTGCTCAAGTTGATAGTTCAGTAGGGGGAAAGACTGCGATTAATACCAAATTTGGAAAAAATCTTATAGGAACTTTCTACCAACCAAAAATGGTTATAATAGATACTAAAACTCTCGACACTCTTCCCACAAGACAGCTTATCGCTGGTTATGCTGAAGTAGTAAAATACGCTATAATTAACGACCGCCAATTTCTAACCTGGTTAGAAAAAAACAATCAGAATTTATTTCGAGGAAGTTCTGATCATAGAAGTTACGTAATAAGAAAGTGTATTACAAATAAATCAAAAATAGTATCTAAAGACGAGAAAGATCAGAACATAAGAGCCTTACTAAATTTAGGCCATACATTTGGTCATGCATTAGAAAGTGAAGCAGGTTATAAGAATTCCCTGTTACATGGAGAAGCAGTATCTGTAGGATTAGTACTAGCTTTAAAATTATCTATGAATTTAGGTTATACAAAAAGAAATGAAGTAGATCGTGTAATAAATCATTTAAGAGACGTTGGTCTTCCAACTAACCTAATGGAAGCAATACCAAAATATAAGTGGGATGTTTCTAAAATAATTAAAACCATAAAACGCGACAAAAAAACAAGCAATAATGAAATAAATTTCATTTTATGTAAAAATATAGGACAAGCATTTATTACCAACAAAGTAAATATAAAAGATGTTAAAATGATAATAAGAGGCTCATTAACTTCCTAATGGTTGATCTACTTCTATTAACACAAATATTGATTATAATAGCACTCATAGCTTTTTCAGCCTTTTTCTCTTCATCTGAAACCGCTCTCACAGCGATGTCAGAATCAGTATTGCAAAAGAGAATCTCTGAAGGGCACATAGGAGCCCTAAAGACTAAAAAACTACTCCTAAGAAAAGAAATGGTATTAAGTGCAATTTTATTAGGAAATAATTTAGTTAACATATTATCATCTGCTCTTGCCACTCATTTGTTTGTTAAAAATTTTGGATCTATAGGAGTGCTATATGCTACATTTACTATGACTGCTGCAATATTTATTTTAGCCGAAGTGTTACCTAAAACATATGCAATAACAAGAGCAGATACTCTTGCATTAAGAATTAGCCCCTTTGTCACATTTCTTGTTTGGTTTTTAACTCCTATTAATAAATTAGTTAATTTACTTATTAATTTTATTATTAAAATTAAAAGAAAAAATTCTAAAAAAGAAGATATGGATAGGTTGCGTGGAGCAATTCTTCTAGCTGATAAAGACGGAGGAATGATGAGAGACAATAGAGTTATGCTTGAAAGTGTATTGGATCTATCTGATATAGAGATATCAGAAATCATGGTTCACAGAAAAGATATTAGTAGTATAAATATAAATAAATCTAAAAAATCTATAGTTAAGTTGGTAACAGACTCGCCTTACTCTAGACTACCAGTATGGGAAAATAATTCAGATAATATAATAGGCATATTACATGTAAAAGATTTATTTAGATCAATAAACTCAAAAAAACAGTTTACTATCTCATCTTTGTTACAAAAACCTTGGTTTGTACCGGAAAAAACTTCCTTGTCTTCTCAACTTCAAGAATTTAGAGAAGAAAATCAACAACTGGCTTTAGTAGTAGACGAGTATGGAACATTTTTGGGAATAGTAACATTAGAAGATATATTAGAGGAAATAGTTGGTCAAATTTACGATGAACACGACAGACCAAGCAACGGAATTAATTATGATCAAGATAACAACGTACTAGTAGCAGGAAATAAAAGTCTGAGAGATATTAATAGATATCTTGATTGGAATATTCCCGATGAAGAGGCATCTACCATAGGAGGATTAATCATAAATGTAGCTCAAAGAATTCCCCAAGAAGGGGAGAGTTTTGTAATAGGGTCATTTTTAGTAATGGTAGTTACTCGCAGTAAAACAAGAATTACCAGTGTTAGAATAAGCAAAATAAACAGCTAAACTCTTATGAACTTATTTTCAGGAGAATTAATATGAAACTAAAAAAAGCAGTAAAAAGAAAAATGATACACCAAAGGAAAATTAAATGCGTAGGTTATCTTAGAAGTGATGGACTATGGGAAATCGAAGGACACTTAGAAGATCTAAAGTCCTATAGTTTTATATCCAAACATAGAGGAAAAGTTAGCAAAGGAACACCTGTACACGATATGTGGATAAGGATTACATTAAACGATTCATTTAAAATTATTAATGTAGAAACGTCTACTAATTTTTCTCCTTACCCTAATTGCTCAAGCATTGCTCCTAATTATCAAAAACTAAAAGGATTAAAGATTGGAGTAGGATGGAGAAAAAATATAATTTTAAGTATAGGAGGAGTAAAAGGATGCACTCATCTCACAGAGCTTTTAGCTCCTATTGCTACAACTGCTTTCCAAACTATCTATTCATATAATTTAAACAAATCTAAAAATAAAGAGCCTAGCAAAAATTTAATAAATTCTTGTCATATCTATTCCGAAGAAGGAGAATTAGTTAAAGAAATATTTAACAAGAACCATTAGATCTATTTTTTTTCTACCTATCTTAATTCTAACGCATGCAAACCCAAGCCATACTCTTCTTCAATCATATTATTTACTAATCGATGTCTTTCAATTTTACTTATTCCTTTAAATTTTGATGATGCTATAATAATTAACAAATGTGTTTCTTTAAAATGACTTGGAACATTTCCATGTCCCCTATGCAAGGAACTTTGATCTTCTATTTTTAAATATTCAGGTGTCAAGTTTTTTTCTATAATGGTTTTAATTCTGTCAATTCTAGAAGTTATTTTATTCATATTTTATACAATTTTTTGCTATTTTTTATTTACATACTATATCAATTTCTTGCTTACTAATAAATTTCATTACATAATGAATATAATGTATAAAAAAAAATATTATAGAATAAATATTTATCCATTTACAAATACTAATGAAACTTACAAACTTACTAAATATTGTGAATGGATAGGTTGTAACTTAAAAGGAGAATATCCTGCGCCCTCTTCAAGAGAAAAGTTGAGAAACTTCAAATGGTTCTGTCTAGGACATGTAAAGAAATATAATAAATCATTTAAT
>CAYRXL010000045.1:12369-13055 GCA_964428295.1 uncultured Alphaproteobacteria bacterium | reverse complement strand
TATAGAAAGAATAGAAGAAATAGTAAAAATAGAAGATAAAATTAAAACACTCAAATATCCATTTAAAAAAGAAAAAATACTTCTATATAAAAAAATGGGCTTCTCAGATTTGAGAATTTCTAATCTCTCTGGTATAAATGAAAATAAAATTACTAGGTTAAGAAATAAACTAAATGTAAGACCTTCCTATAAAAGAGTTGATACTTGTTCAGCTGATGAAGTCAATACATCAAATAAAAAAAAGGTTATCATATTAGGAGGAGGCCCAAATAGAATAGGACAAGGTATTGAATTTGATTACTGTTGTGTACATGCTGCTTACGCTCTACGAGAATTAGGGATAGAGACTATAATGATAAATTGTAACCCAGAAACTGTATCAACAGACTATGATACTTCAGACCGACTATACTTTGAACCATTAACTCTAGAAGATATATCTGAGATAGTACATGTTGAATCAAGAAATGGCAGTCTCCTAGGTTTAATAGTGCAATTTGGTGGGCAAACACCATTAAAGTTATCTAAAGAACTAGAAAAAAGTCAAATCCCAATAATTGGAACTGCTCCAGAATCTATTGATTTAGCAGAAGATAGGGATAGATTTCAAAAGTTAATGAAAAAGTTAAAATTAAAACAGCCAGCAAACGGGATATGTTACACAGTAGAACAAGGAAGAAAAATTG
>CAYRXL010000045.1:8285-12344 GCA_964428295.1 uncultured Alphaproteobacteria bacterium | reverse complement strand
AGTTATGTCAAAAAGGCTATTTCATTATCTCCTACTAAACCTATACTTTTAGATAAATTTCTTGCTGATGCGATAGAAGTCGACGTGGACGCTATAGCTGATAAAGAAACTGTCATAATAGCTGGAATAATGGAACATATAGAGGAAGCAGGAATTCACTCAGGAGATTCGGCGTGCACTCTACCTCCTTATAGTTTGAGCAAATCAGTAATTAAGGAAATTGAAAAACAAACTAAACTTTTAGCTAAAGAATTAGAAGTAGTCGGACTAATGAATATACAATTTGCAGTAAAGAGAAAAAATGATGCCTTTGATATTTATATTTTAGAAGTAAATCCAAGAGCAAGCAGAACCGTCCCTTTCGTTGCTAAAGCAACAGGAACAGCAATAGCTAAAATTGCTGCCAAAATAATGGTAGGCAAAAAATTAAAAAATAATAAAAGTATCAAATGGAAACCTACAAGAAGAATATCTGTAAAAGAAGCTGTATTTCCTTTTAAAAGATTCAAAGGAGTTGATATTTTGTTAGGTCCTGAAATGAAATCTACGGGTGAAGTTATGGGGTTAGATTTAGATTTTGGTCATGCTTTTGCAAAATCTCAAATAGCAACAGGTGTAAACATTCCTCTTAAGGGAAATGTATTTATATCTGTAAAAGACTCTCACAAGAATTCTGCTGTAAGTATATCTAAAAAATTAATAAAACTAGGCTTTAAAATTATTGCAACAAAAGGAACAGCACAATTTCTTATTAACTCAGGTCTAAAGGTCGAAACTATAAATAAAGTCAGGGAGGGTAGGCCCCATATAGTAGACATAATAAAAAATGGAAAAATCAATTTGATATTTAACACAACAGAAGGAGAAAAATCTATATCGGACAGCTACTCCCTAAGACAAGCTGCATTATATTCTGATATACCTTACTATACAACTATATCAGGTAGCAAAGCAGCCGTTATGGCTATAGAGGCATTGAAAAAGGATGGACTTAATGTGATTCCTTTACAAGATTATAAGTGATATACTTTTTGATTAATTAATAATTTTTGAGAAAAACATGGATAAATTACATATAACAGCTGAAGGATATAAAAATCTAGAAGAAGAACTAAAAAAGTTGAAAACAATTGATAGACCAAATGTAATAAAAGCAATAGCTGAAGCTAGGGAACATGGAGATTTGTCAGAAAATGCTGAGTATCATGCAGCAAAGGAGAGACAAAGCTTTATTGAAGGACGGCTTGCTGATCTGGAAAACAAACTAAGTAGAGCTAATATAATAGATGTAAGTAGCCTAACAGGAAATATAGTAAAATTTGGAGCTACATTAACTTTGTCTGACGAAGAAACAGGCAAAAAAAGCTCTTACCAAATAGTAGGAGTAGAAGAAACTGATGTTGAAAAAGGTCGCATTTCAATTTCATCCCCCCTTGCAAGAGCATTAGTAGGGAATACCATAGGAGATTCAGTAGAAGTGAATACTCCAAGTGGCCCCAAAAATTATGAAATAATTAAAATAGAATTCATCTAAAATGCCCAATTTTAAGAACGACAATTTAGTTTGGGCACTATTAGATAATAAAGCAGGCCACAGAAATCAAGTATTAGGAGTGGTTGAAGCCTTAGAATTACCTTACAAAATAATAGAAATTAATTATAACTGTTTAGCCAATCTTCCAAATGTATTATTAGATATTATTGGAGGTATTACTCATACTAAAAATATCACTCTAAAAAATATTGTTAGTCCTTGGCCAAAAATTTTAATAGCATGTGGAAGAAGAACCGCTCCAATAGCTAGCAAAATTAAAACATTAATTCCAACCACTTCATATCATATACAAATTATGAACCCTGGAATTAGTTTGCTAACATCAAAAATAGATTTAATAGCCGTCCCAAAACATGATAAATTTACAAAGAAAAAAAACATGTTTGAAACCCTAGGTTCTCCCAATCATATAACCCCTAAATTTTTAACTAAGATTCGTAAGGGATTGGACCTAAATTACCTAAGCTTGCCTAAGCCTAGAGTTGTAATAATGATAGGAGGAAAAAATGGGAAGTACTCCATAAACGAAAACATGATAATTGAAATATTTCAAAAAGCACTTAAATTAGCAAAAAATGGAACTATAATGACCACCACTAGTAGAAGGACTCCTACCCTTGCACTGAAAAAAATAAAAGAATTATATAAAAATATAAGAATAAAGAAAGTTTTGTATAATCCTAAAGAAAACATGGAGCAAAATCCTTATAATAAGTTTCTTACTTGCGCAGACGAGGTGATAGTAACAGGGGATTCAGTATCTATGCTAAGTGAAGCATGTAGTGTAGGCGTCCCTGTAAGAATTTATTCAAACAAACAACTGTGTTCAAAAAAACATTTTTCTTTTCATAATAACCTAGTGGCTAACAAACATGCTCTAAATTTTGATACAGAACTAACAAAAAAATGGTCACCAAAGCCTCTAAACACTGCTAAAGACCTAGCCAAAAAAATAATAAACGTTGTAAATTGAGTTATAATAAGAAATATAATATTTAAGTATATTAATTTTAAAGGAATATCTTGGAAGTATCAAAATCTAAATTAATTATCATAGGTTCAGGACCCGCGGGTTATTCTGCTGCCATATACGCTGCTAGAGCAAATTTAGCGCCGCTTATAGTTCAAGGAATCCAACCCGGAGGGCAACTAACTATAACTACCGATGTAGAAAATTATCCAGGTTATTCAGATATTATTCAAGGCCCATGGTTAATGGACCAAATGAAAATACAGGCAGAAAAAGTAGGAGCTATTATATTGGAAGACACTATATCTTCGGTTAACTTTGGATCAAAACCATTCAAATTGAAAGGGCAAGAGGGAAAAATTTATGCAACAGATTCTGTAATTATAGCTACAGGCGCAAACGCTAAATGGCTGGGACTTAAATCAGAAGAAAAATATAGAGGATTTGGCGTATCTGCATGCGCTACCTGCGATGCCTTTTTCTTTAAAGAAAGAACTGTAGCTGTAGTTGGAGGGGGAAATACCGCCCTAGAAGAAGCATTATATTTAACTAAATTTGCATCTAAAGTAACATTAATCCACAGAAGAGAAAGTTTTAGAGCTGAAAAAATTCTACAAAAAAGAGTTTTTGACAATGATAAAATAGAAATATTATGGAACACAGTAGTTACTGATATATATGGAACAGAGAATCCTTTAGCTGTAAACTCAATATTTATTACTAAGTTGGATACAGGGAGAAATAACCGACTTGCAGTTGATGGGATCTTTATAGCAATAGGACACGAACCAAACACCAATATATTCAAGGGTCAACTTAAAATGGATAAAAATGGATATATTTTAACTGATCAAAATAGTACTCAAACAAATATTAATGGTATATTTGCAGCTGGCGACGTTCATGATAAAATTTATAGGCAAGCCATCACTGCAGCCGGATACGGTTGTATGGCTGCTTTAGAAGTAGAGAAATTCTTAAGTCAATGATTGACTAAATGTATAATTCTCTTGATTCTATTTTTTTATACATGTGAGCTACCCAGGGGCCATAACCATTAAATAATTTAGTAGGTATTCTTTCACCAGTTCCTAAATCACGCTCTGTGTTTTGATTCCATCTTGGATGACGTACTCTTGGGTTAACATTAGCCCAAAAGCCGTATTCCTTAGGCACAATAATTTCCCAAAAAGTTTTGGGTCTTTTTGGTAAAAATTTAATTTTCACTATAGATTTAATAGATTTAAAACCATATTTCCAAGGTATAACTAACCTAATAGGTGAGCCATTTTGATTTGGTAAAGGTTTGCCATATATACCTACGGCTAAAAAAGCTAGTTCATTTAGTGCTTCTTCAATAGTAATTGCCTCTAGATATGGCCACGGATACCAATCTTGTTTTTGTCCTCTTGCTATGCTTGGATTATAGAATGTTTCAAAGGATAAATACTTTGCGCTGTTTTTTGGTTTTGCTATATTAAGAAAATTAGAAAGTTCAAATCCTATCCAAGGTACTACCTTGGACCAAGCTTCT
>CAYRXL010000045.1:2220-8222 GCA_964428295.1 uncultured Alphaproteobacteria bacterium | reverse complement strand
CAAATTTGTTTAGACGTTCCAAATTCATAGAAGTTATTATATTTTGTAGCAATCGCCTCAGGAGTAATTTTTCTATTTATTACTTCCTTATAAGACAGATTCTCGCGAAAGTTATTTTTATCTTTAGAAAAATTAATTTCCTTGGATTTCAATTTATTAAAATCACCTAAACCAAAAACACAACTATAAATTCCCCCTAAACCGAGCTGTCTTCTGTTAATAAGATACTTTTTCTCGTCAGTAACTAGATTTTCTGAAATTTGCCATTTTTTATTTTTTAATATATTCATAAAAATTTTGTTTACAAATGAGGTTTAAATAGGAATTATATTTGTTTAAATAATTTTATATCTGATTTAATAATGTAAAAAAATGTTAATCTAGTAAACATAAAATATGAATAAAATAAATCCTATAAAAATATTAATTTTTTTTTCATTTATTTTTCTTTATTCCTGTACCTATGTTCCCTTGACAGAAAGACAACAGTTAATAATTTTAGGTGATGATGTTTTATATCCTAGGTCATTTGAAGCTTTTAAAAAATTTAAAACTAATTCAAAATTGATAAAGCATGGAAAAAATTATGAAGATCTGCAAGAAATTACTTTCAGAATTAAAAAATCTATTGATACATATTATTCTAAAATTAACATAAAAAACCCCACTAATAATTTTCAATGGGAAGTAGTATTAGTAGATGATAATGAAGTTAAAAATGCTTGGTGTGCTCCTGGGGGTAAGATTGCAGTTTACACTGGAATTTTAGATGTAGCTAAAAATACTAACGTGTTAGCGTCAATTATGGGACATGAGATAGCACATGCTGTAGCTAGACATTCATCAGAAAGAGCTAGTCAAGGTTTATTATTAGATCTAGGTACCATTGCCTTCGAAAAATTAGTTTTAGGTACAAACATGACTAGCAGCACAAAAAACGTGTATGGATATGCTAGACAACTAGGTTTAGAACTTCCATTTAGTAGAAGTCATGAAAGAGAGGCTGACTATTTAGGATTAATTTTCATGCATATTGCAGGATATGAAATAGAAGAATCCTACAAAGTTTGGGAAAGAATGATAAAGATGAATGAAGGAAAAAATGCTCCTGAATTTCTAAGCACTCACCCATCATCAAAGAATAGAATTAAAAATATAAAATCTTGGATACCTGAAATTAGGTCAGAATTCAAACCGCTATAGTATTTCCCATAAAACAATAAATATTATTCAACATTAAAATTCAACAAATAGAATTACAAAATTTTATAATTCTATCTCCGGCATCAGATAAAATTTGATCTGAAGTTGCGTAAGATATTCTAAAATGTCCCTCCATGCCGAATGCTGACCCCGAAACGACAGCAACGCCTACTTTTTCAAGCAAATACTGACAAAAATCATTTGAGTTTTTAATAACATTTCCATCAGGGTCCTTTTTCCCAAATAAACTCTTACATGAAGGAAAAACATAAAATGCTCCTTCAGGCTTATTACAGATTAGTCCCTTACTCATACCAATTTTATCTAAAATTAAGTTTCTCCTTTTCTTAAATGCATTATTTCTTTCTAGTAAAAACTCTTCTGACCCTAATAAAGCTGCTAAAGCTGCTGCTTGACTAATAGAGCATGGATTAGATGTTGATTGAGATTGAATTTTAGCCATTGACTTTATCAAGTCTCTTGGACCACCAGCATATCCGATTCTCCATCCCGTCATAGAGTAAGCCTTAGATACTCCATTTACAGTTAGTACTCTATCTTGAATATTTGGATTGATCTGAGCTATTGTAGAAAATTGAAATTCATCATAAATTACCTTTTCATATATATCATCCGACATTACCCAAATATGCCTATTTTTTTCAATAATTTCACTTAATTCTGATAACTCTTTATGTGAATAGGCATTTCCAGTTGGATTAGATGGAGAATTCATAATAATCCATTTAGTTTTATTTGAAATACTCTTTTCTAAATCTTCAGGAGTAATCTTAAAATTGTTTTCCACTTTAGTATTTATTATTCTTGGAATTCCATTTGCTAATAAGACCATGTCTGGATATGAAACCCAATATGGTGAAGGTATCAATACCTCATCACCTGAATTAATAGTAGACAGTAGGGCATTATATAAAATCTGTTTACCTCCATTTCCAACTGAAATTTGATGATTTTCATAACTTAGCTTGTTATCTTTTAAGAATTTATTTTTTATCGCTTCTTTTAATTCTGGAGTCCCATCTACTGCTGTATATTTGGTCACACCTTTTTTTATTGCTTCTATTCCGGCTTCCTTAATATGATCTGGGGTATCAAAATCTGGTTCTCCAGCACCTAACCCTATTACATCATGACCTTCAGATTTTAATTCTCTAGCTCTAGTTGTTACAGCTATTGTAGGAGAAGGTTTAATCCTGTTAACTCTATCAGCAAAGAAATTAACCATTGAAAACTCCTTAAAAGTTTGGTTAATAATAAAAATTACATTAATATTTATATGACAATTTTTTTTTTAACTCTACTAGAAAAATGGAGATCCCTTTAATGTCCCCAAATTTATCATCAAATATATCCAATTTAGGTACTGAAAATGCTTTCGTAATATTAGGTAAGGCAGCTGAATTAAGCCAAAAAGGATTGGATATCATAAATCTTGGTATAGGGCAGCCTGACTTTTCAACACCAAAACATATCATAGACGCAGCAAAAAAAGCACTTGACGACGGACACCATGGATATACTCCATCTAATGGTATAAAAGATCTAAGAAAGGCGGTATGTGACGATATTTTTAAAACTAGAAAAATAAAAATTAACTCAGATAATATAGTAATTGTTCCTGGGGGAAAAGTAACAATGTGGCACGCAATATTGATGTTTGGAGAACCAGGTATAGAAATAATGTATCCTAATCCTGGCTTTCCGATATATGAGAGTGTCATAAACTATACAGGAGCAAAGCCTGTACCAGTAAGACTTAGGGGAGAAAACAATTTCAATATAGATTTGGATAATTTTTTTAGTTTAATAACACCTAAAACTAGATTAATTATTATAAACAGCCCTTCAAACCCAACAGGAGCCGTGTTCCCTAAAAGTGACTTAGATATTATAGCTAAGGAATTAGAAAAGCACCCAAACATTGCTATACTATCAGACGAAATTTATGGAAAAATTACTTATGATAATATAACTTTTACTTCAATGTTAGAATACGAGAGTTTAAGAGAAAGATTAATAATTCTAGATGGCTGGTCTAAAGCATATGCAATGACAGGCTGGAGAATAGGGTATGGAATTTGGCCCAAGAAATGGGCATACTATGCTGAAAGATTAAATACTAATTCAAATTCGTGTACAAACACTATAACTCAATATGCGGCTATAGCAGCCCTTAAAGGTCCTCAGAAATGTGTTGATGAAATGGTTAAGTCCTTTGACAAAAGAAGAAAATTAATAATAAATGGTCTAAATGAAATTAACGGTTTCAACTGCCCAAATAGTAAAGGTGCGTTTTACGCAATGCCATCTATAATAGAAACAGGTCTTAATTCTTCAGATATGGAAGAGTTATTACTTTATAAATTAAACATAGCTAGTGTGGCAGGAACTAGTTTCGGTTCATATGGCGAAGGTTATATAAGATTTTCGTATGCTAATTCAGAGAAAAATATAGAAAAAGCAATTAACAAAATTATGGATTATTCTAATAAAATTGGCTGGTAATTGATAACGTGAATAAAAAAAATTCTTATATAAAAGAGTTATTCACTAAAGAAAACTCAAAAACATTTAAAATTGATACTAAAATGAATCCAGCTGGTGATCAGTTAAAGGCAATAAAAGATTTGACTAGTGGTATATCATCAGAACAGCATAACCAAGTCCTTTTAGGAGTTACAGGGTCAGGAAAAACGTTTACTATGGCAAATGTAATATTAAACTTACAAAGGCCTGCTCTAATTTTAGCACCTAATAAAACCTTAGCCGCTCAACTATATGGAGAAATGAAATCCCTTTTTCCTAACAATGCAGTAGAATATTTTGTATCATATTATGATTATTACCAACCAGAAGCATACGTACCTAGAACAGATACTTTTATAGAAAAGGATGCTTCTATCAACGAACAAATCGATAGATTACGTCATTCTGCAACAAGGTCGCTATTTGAAAGAAATGACGTTATTATTGTAGCTTCGGTTTCATGTATTTACGGAATAGGTCCCGTAGAAACTTATTCAAAAATGGTCATTAACATTACTAGAGGGGAAAATCTAAATAGAGATGGTTTAATAAGGCGATTTGTAGAACTGCATTACAGAAGAAATAACGACAATTTCTTAAGAGGTTGTTTTAGAGTAATTGGCGATATACTAGAAATTTTTCCCGCTCATTTAGAAGATACTGCGTGGAGAATAGAATTTTTTGGAGAATCGATTGAAAATATTATTGAATTTGATTATTTAACAGGAAAAAAAAGATCTTCCCTTAAAAAAATTAAAATATATGCAAATAGC
The DNA here is from genome assembly GCA_964428295.1 of uncultured Alphaproteobacteria bacterium. Classification (GTDB taxonomy): domain Bacteria; phylum Pseudomonadota; class Alphaproteobacteria; order TMED109; family TMED109; genus CAYRXL01. Next base: position 3,699 of record CAYRXL010000045.1, on the reverse strand, counting down.
CATTACGTAACCACTAAGCCAACACTACAACAAGCTATAAAAGAGATTAAAATCGACTTAAAAAAGCACCTGCTATTTTTAGAAAAAAATAACAAAATGCTAGAATATCAAAGGCTAGAGCAAAGAACCAAATTTGACATAGAAATGTTAACTACCACTGGGCATTGTGCAGGAATAGAAAATTACTCAAGATATCTAACTGGAAGGAAACAAGGTGAAGCACCCCCCACTCTATTTGAATATTTACCCAATAACGCTTTGCTTTTTGTAGATGAAAGTCATGTAACAATTCCTCAATTAGGAGGTATGTATAGAGGTGACTTAAGCAGAAAAACAACCTTATCTGAACATGGTTTCAGGCTTCCCTCCTGTAAAGACAATAGACCTTTAAGCTTTAATGAATGGGATAACATGAGACCAAATTCAGTTTTTATATCAGCAACTCCTGGTCCTTGGGAATTGGAACAAACCAAAGGAGTTTTTATAGAACAAGTTATTAGACCAACTGGATTAGTCGACCCTATATGTGAAGTTAAGCCAGCAAAAAATCAAATTGACGATCTTATTTTTGAGATTAAAGAAACTGTATCTAACGGACATAGAGTATTAGTCACTTGTCTAACAAAAAAAATGGCCGAAGATTTAAGTGAATATTTATCTGAGAATTTTATATCTGTAAAATACCTACATTCTGATATAGATACAGTAGAAAGAATTGAAATAATTAGGGACTTGAGGCTAGGAGCATTCGATGTTCTTATAGGAATCAACTTACTTAGAGAAGGTTTGGACATTCCTGAATGTGCATTGGTTGCCATCCTAGATGCCGATAGAGAAGGTTTTTTAAGGTCAAAAACTTCTTTAATACAAACAATAGGAAGGGCAGCTAGAAATATATCAGGCAGAGTAATACTTTATGCTGATAGAATAACAAATTCTATAGAAGATGCTTTAAAGGAAACTGATAGAAGAAGAGAAAAGCAGCTATTGTGGAATAAAAACAATAACATATCTCCTAAAACTATATCCAAAGATGTTGATGATGTAATTAGGAAAATGTGTGATAATGATTATTCTACAATCGATAACAATAAATATACAGACCTTAAAGGTAATAATCTAAAACAGCATATAACTATATTAAAAGAAAAAATGACTTCCGCTGCGAATGATTTAGACTTTGAATCAGCAACTATATATAGAGATGAAATTTACAATTTAGAAAAACAAGAACTGGATATCAGTTAACACTAGATTTAAAAGTTAGTTATGAAAAAACAAAATAATAATTCTTTTAAAGATCCTAAATATATGGGGCCAGCTACAATTATAACAGGTGGTGCAAAAAGAATCGGGTCTGTTATTACAAAAAAGTTAGTTGGCAATGGTCATAAAGTAGTCATCCACTACAACAAATCTAGAGGCAATGCAAATAAATTAGCTGATGAATTAAATACTAATGAAATTAAAGCTATAACT
>CAYRXL010000045.1:0-2210 GCA_964428295.1 uncultured Alphaproteobacteria bacterium | reverse complement strand
AGATTTAGCTAAAGAAAAAGAAGTTAAAAATCTATTTTTAAGAGCTAAATCAATATTTGGAAGAATAAATTGTGTAATAAATAATGCATCAGAATTTGAATATGATAACATAGATAACGTTACAGTAGAAAGTTGGAATAAGCATTTAATACCTAATCTGAGAGCACCACTAATATTAGCTAAAGCTTTAAAAGAAAATTTAAATTCAAAAGGTAAAGGTAATATTATAAATATTATAGATCAAAGAGTTCTAAATCTAACACCTCACTTCCTAAGTTATACTATTTCTAAATCTTCATTATGGACTCTTACAAGAACTTTAGCTATGAGCTTAGCTCCTAATATAAGAGTGAACGCAATAGGACCAGGCCCCACATTAAAAAGTAAAATACAAACAGAGAATCAATTTAAGAAGCAATATAAAAGGATGCTACTAAAAAGAGGAACCACGCCCGAAGAAATATCTGAAACTGTTATTTTTCTTTTAAACATGCCCTCAATAACAGGGCAAATAATAACTCTAGATGGTGGTCAACATCTTGGCTGGGGATTAGATAATAAAAAAATGGATATTGATGGCTGAATATAATAAAAATCTCAACGAAAAAAACTTTATATTTATAAATAATTTTTATACTAAATGTCTGATAGGTGTCTATCCCAATGAAAAAAGAAAAAAACAAAAGTTACGCATAACAATATGCATAGAAACAAAAAAAAGAAACCTTGATGATAAAATAAGTTCTGTGCTTTCTTACGAAAAGATTATAACTGAATTAGAAACAATTAAAAATTTAAAGCACATTAATCTGGTCGAAACTTTGGCTAAACACTTAGCAAACTCATTTATAAATTATAAGCTCGTACAGAAAATTGAGATTCAAATAGAAAAAATGGATATTCTTAAAGGAAATGGAACAGTAGGAACTAAATTAATAGTAAAAAAATAATGAAAAAATTTAAATATTACTTCAAATAAAAAACATAAATAATATGAAAAATGAAGATATATAAATAATCTAATTATATTTAATAATTTATAATATTTGAAAGTCAATATATCAGAAAATTGAAATATAAAATAAAAATACTATACAATGTATCAGAATAGTGATTAGAGATATGCTAACAGTAAATAACTTAGCTAAAGCTAAAGTCTTTATAAGAAAAGCATCTAAATCTATTCCATGCGGAGCTGGTGTATACAAAATGTTAGCCCAAAATGAGGAAGTACTATATATTGGGAAAGCGAGAAATTTGCAAAAAAGAGTTTTATCTTATGCTAATATTTCTAACTTAAGTATTAGAATACAAAGAATGGTTTTGTTAATAAGAAAAATAGATTATATCACCACTGAACTTGAAGCTAATGCCCTCCTACTTGAAGCTAGTCTAATAAAGCAAATAAAACCAAAATATAATATTCTTTTAAGAGATGACAAAACATATCCACATATTTTACTAAGAAAAGATCATAGATGGAATCAATTGTTAAAACATAGGGGGAAAACAAATAAAAAAGGATTATATTACGGTCCTTTTGCCTCTGTAGGATCTGTTAATACTACACTAAATATTTTACAAAAAATTTTCCCTTTAAGAACATGCTCAGACAATGAATTTGCTAACAGAAAAAGGGCATGTATTCAATATCAAATAGGACGTTGCTCAGGTCCTTGCGTTAACTATATAAGTCAGAAGGATTACAATTATATTATTAAAAATGCAATGGGGTTTTTATCTGGTAATAATAAATCAGTTTATCAAAGTCTTAAAAGAGAAATGGAAAGTGCTTCAAGAAAATTAAAATTTGAGAAAGCAGCTAAAATTAGAGATAGGTTAAAAGCCTTATCAGATATCAGCTCTACATCTGGTATAGATTGGTCTAATATAGATAATGCTGATATATTCTCTGCTATAAAAAAACAAAAAATAATAGCCATACAAGTAACTTTTTGTAGAGGAGGAAAAAATTTTGGCTCACGAACGCACTATCCAAAACATCATCAAGATGCACACATAAAGGAGGTCTTAAGCGGTTTTTTAGCACAGTTTTATCATTCTCAAAAACCACCTGCAGAAATAATAGTATCTCATCTAATAGTAGAAAAAAATCTTTTAGTTGAAGCTTTATCAATAAAGAATGGAACAAAAATTATAATTAACACACCTAATTCTTATCAAAAAAAGAAAGCTGTAGAGAATGACTT
>CAYRXL010000044.1:1092-13076 GCA_964428295.1 uncultured Alphaproteobacteria bacterium | reverse complement strand
CAAAGTATTAGAAATTATATCTGGAGGAATAAAGTCATGTCGCTATTAAATCAAAACATACTAATTTTTTTAATACTTAAATTTATTTTACTCATATGTATTTTAACATTATTTAATAAAAATTTATTAGCTGAAGATTGGACTAAAAAATTTAAAGCTTATAGCACAACAGATAACTATTTGCTTTCTGATGGTAGTAAAATAGTTCATTACAAAAATAAAGGTTTATGGGAAGACTCATTAGGAAACTATGGCACTCAAACTTGTTTGGGTACTATAGCCCTAAATCAAGAAGGTAAGATAGTTGAGATATTGCTTTTTTGCCAAGGCGAGGACCATAAGGGCAACAAATATACCACTAGGGTTTTTAGAGAAACAGATATGGTGGCAGGTACAGGAAAGTATGTTATTATTGACGGGACAGGTCTTTTTAAAGGTTACATTGGAGCTGAGTGTACATATGCAGTTAGCTATTTTAGAGATGCATTATTTGATGTAGATAAATGCAGCAAATAACTAAACATATTCTTAGATGAGTCAAGATTAATGATAAAGAATAAATAGATTATCAAATAAAATACTATGCGCTAATCTTAACTAGAATCTAAATGGTAATTATTTTAGAATTTATATGTTAAAAAACACAACATTAAAAATTATATTTTATAAACTTTGGAGCATAATAAAATGAACACACAAGAATTTAAAGGAAAAATTGCCTTGGTAACCGGAGCATCTAGAGGAATAGGAAGATCAATAGCAATTGAACTTGCAAAAAAAGGAGCCTCAATCTCTATAAATTATAATTCTGATATTAAAAATGCTAAAAAAACTCAAAAATTAGTAAATGAAATTGGTGTCAAGTCAGTAATTTTTAAGGCTGATGTATCAAGTCATAAAGATGTTAAATCCTTAATTAAACACACGGAAAAAAAACTAGGAACAATAGAACTCTTGGTAACTAATGCAGGAATAGCACATCTTTCTAAAAATCCAATAGAGCTAGATTATACAACCTGGAAAATAACCATGAAAACTAATTTAGATGGCACACTCTTACCCATAAAGGAAGTTCTCTCAGGAATGATAAAAAACAAATTTGGAAGAATAGTATGCATCTCTTCTGTTGCAGGATTAGGCATGAGGCCAAACATGATAACCTACGGAACTTCTAAGGCAGCTGTTATAGCTCTAGTAAGAAATTTATCTTCTGCAATAGCTCCATATGTAAGAATTAATTCAGTAGCACCTGGTCTTATTGAAACAGATATGATCCAAGCACTTGATGAAAAAGCTAGAAAAACTATTGTTGGTACTACACCACTGAAAAGAATAGGAAAAACACAAGATGTTGCTAATGCAGTTTGCTACTTGCTGTCAGAAAAATCAGATTTTACTACTGGGCAGACTTTAGTTACAGATGGAGGAAGAGTTCCTTTACCATAACAGAGACTATAGGTGCCAGTTAATTTTCCTGCTCTCGATTCCAATGTACTAAAAGATCTCCTGGAATCGATTGAAAAAACACCATCTAAAGCTTTAACATTTTTAATAATTAATGGATATAGCCATTTGTTCGTATCTTGAAAATCATCTTCAGAATAGTATTTAGCAATTGCTAAAAGTTTACCTTCACCAATATCTAAAAAACTAACTTCCAATACTTTAGAATCTTGTTTTAAAGCAGGTAACATATCAGTTTTCCAAACAGATAAAAATAAATTAGCTTTAGTTTTATCAGGAAACTTTGTTGTACCTATCCTTATAAACACTTATAACTCCAATATTAGTATTCAATAAATATATTAACTAATAGCAAACTTGAAATCCATAAACTTTATTAAGGTACTACCAACTATTCTCTATAACATTCTACTTCTAACTTTTCTAGATTATATTCCAGTATTTTTTAGTATATTTTTATTATCATTTATTAATTCTTGTAGTTTGCTAAGATAAGTTATGAAAAGGATCATCAGGTTTTTATCAGTTATAATTATTTACTTTTCCAGTCCAAATTTGTTTGCAGGAGATTGGACTTTTACGGCATCAGGTATAATCGAAAAATCTGGTTATATTTTACCATCTGGGAATAAATTTGATATTATGAATGGAAGATATCAATGGACAGATAATTTAGGGAATTATGGAACATCTACATGTAAAGGTGTAGTTGAAAAAAGTATGAAAGGAATCTCTTTAAACGTTTTGTGTGAAAATATTGATTAGAATAACTTCAAGTTTTATGCTTTATATAAAAGAAAGTCTGATGATTTGCTAGCCGGTGTAGGCGAAAAAAAAATCATAGATGCCACTGGTCCTTATACATTTCTAATAGGAACTGAATGTAATTACGCGATTACTTATCTAGACAACGTTGCTTTTTCTAGTGAAAAATGCGTTCTAGATTATAACGTTTTTGAGAAGTTTAAAAACAAATTTAAATAAAAGATTTTTAATTTTTATCTACTAAGCAAACTTTAATAACCATTACTTCGATCTTCTGAATCTTCAAAAGTTTTCTATGTTGAATAATTATTAGATTATTGATAACCACTATACTAAGTGTAATATTGTACTAAGTTTATTTTTTACATAGTAGTTATTTAAAGAATAAACATTACATAAGAAAATATTAATAAATTTATTTTCAATTTTGTTTTTGGTGATCATATTATGGGTGAACATGAAACTACACTTTCTGGGGCTGCTATCCAATCTACAATTAAACAAGTATCTATGATTGGAGATATAGGTAAAGAAATTTTAGAAGAATTTGGAGTTACAAAAATTGATATAGACAAAGAGTATTCTTACAAACTAAGAGGTGCTATTCATGAAGCTGTAAGAGAAAGATTTGGAAAAGAAGCTTTATTTTTTTGTGGCATGCACATATTAGACGGTTACTCAGAAATTGCACCTCAAACAGGATTAAACAACGTACACAAATTTTTAAATAAAAATAGTTCAAGGTTAGACTCTCCTAACATTAGAATAGCTAGAAAAGCTAGAAATGAGTTTCTTAAAACCTATCAAAAATTTGTAGATATAAATACTAAAGTATCAATATTTACACCAGAAAAAAATTTAGTTGGGGCAAAATTAAGAGTGCTTGCTTTAGAAAAGATTGAATTTACACTCACCAATGCAGTTTTATTAGATAATGAATACTTTAATAGAGGAATAATATTAGATGCTCTTGCCCCTTTGAAAAGAAACTGGGAAATTAAAATAAGATTTATAAAATCAAAATCAATAATTGATAACACTGGTTGGACAAAGTTTGTATGGAATCTATCTTTTAAAAGAAAAATCACAAAAAAATTAGTATCACAAATAATTTTAGAACAACGTCAAAAAGCTAAAGATAATTTTATGCAAAACGTTCTCAAAGATTCAAATCACCTAAAAAAACAAGCAGAACTTCTTACTCAACAGTTGAGTAAGTTTATTCCTCCACAAATTCATAATGCAATGATGCAAGGAAATTATAACACGGACATTGCAACAAAAAGAAAAAAACTAACAGTATTCTTTAGCGATATTAAAAATTTTACTAAAACTTCAGAATTTTTACAACCAGAAGATTTAACAAAATATTTAAATGAATACTTTTCTGAAATGACTAATATTGCTTTAGATCATGGAGCTACTATAGATAAATATATAGGGGATGCATTAATGTTATTTTTTGGTGATCCTATATCCAAAGGTGAAAAAGAAGATGCTAGATCTTGTGTTGAAATGGCTCTTAAAATGCAAGATAAAATGAAAGAACTTCAAAACAAATGGATGGATGAAGGTTTTTCTGATCCTTTTCGTGTAAGGATGGGAATTAATACCGGTTACTGTAATGTAGGAAACTTTGGAAGCACGCAAAGACTTACTTATACTATTATAGGAGAAGAAGTAAATGTAGCCGCACGTTTAGAAACTTTAGGAAAAGAAGACAAAATATTAATGAGTTATGAAACTTATGCACATGTTCAGGATATGGTTGAAGTAAAACTACTAAAGCACAAAAGAATGAGAGGCATAAACAAAAAAATAAAAATATTTTTAGTTTTAAATAGAAAAAAAGAAACAGACAATAACCTTAATTATAAATCAGAAAAAGAACAGTTTGAAAAAGATAATGCACTGTTAACACTTAAGATAAATATAAAAAAAAGCTTTCCTTTCATATTAATAAATAAAGTTTAACAGTGCTCTATATAAAATAGAATGTTTTTAAATCTAATTAAACAAAGAGGAAATTATGAAAAAAATATTTATTTGTTATATATTCTTAAATTTATTGAATTTACACAATGTGGTGTTTGCTGAAGAGTTTGAACTAGAAATGTATATGCACGTAGAAGACGAAAGAGCTATTGTTTTTCCAGATAAAAATAAATATATACAACTAGATGGCAGTGCTAACTGGGAAGACTCTTTTGCAGATTATGGCATAATGAAATGTTTAGCTAATATTTCTATATTAAATAAAGAGAATAGCGCTAATTTAGAAGCATTTTGTGAAGGGAAAAATCAAAAAGGCGAAAAGTTTTGGTTAAAACTTGATAGAAGTTCTGAGATGGATGCGGGTGTTGGCTTTGCAAAATATATTTATGGAGAAAACAAGTATAATTCTTATATAGGTTTAAAGTGCCCTTATGCCGTAAAATACTTTGAAGATAGAATGTTTTATAAGCAGAAATGTAAAATAAATTGAAATTATTATGAAATTAAAAATTCTAATATTATTATTTTCAGTTTTGAATTTGATTGTATACTTTATCTTTTAATTTACATTTTGTAATTGAAAAGAATTTTTTATTTAAATATCTTGTTGAAAAAATACACTTTGCACCAACAAAGTTTTTATAAATACCAGTTCCATCTATAAACATAGCTTTTCCAGCACCTGCATCTAAATCAGTATGTGATCTAGAGTAACGTGACCACATTTTAGCATTATTTCATTTACACTTTCACATATTAAGATTAAAGTCTGTGGCTACTTTATTTTTACTCTCAATTTTTCCATAACAAAAACCTGTCCCATAATTTCCTAAATCATCTGTCCATCCATATTTATTCTCATACAGTATATGACTAGTCCCATTATCTAATTTCATGACTTTAGTAATTGAGTCGCCCACTGCCTCAAACATATAATTGTAATCTTCTGATTTGCAAACAAAGCTTACCAACATAAATAAACTTAGAAAGATTAATCTAACAAATAATTTAATCATTTTTTTATCTAAGTATATTCCTTGATTTGATAAATTTATTGGGAAAGGATGAAGTTCTTATCACAGGAATTAGTAAAAATTTAATAAAGGATATTCGCTTTGCAATTTTAATTTTTATTAATTATTTTTCACAATCTGCGTTGATTTTAATATAAATAAAGATTTTTGAATAGTCGATTAATATCTTTATAGTTAATTAATTTGATTCAATATTTTTAATATTTTCTATGCTATTATTAATTGGTGAATTAACTCTATTACTTACTTTGTAAAATAGTATTTCTTTAGTTATAGGAGAACTATAATCATGAGTAAGGTTTATCCATGAATCAAATTCTTCCTCCTTAAGTATTATTGGTTGCCTATGATGAATATGTGAAATATTACCATAACTCTTTCTCGTAACTATACAACAGCCTGATGTTTGATTATAAATACCTCCAAAATAAATTAATTTATTTTGCACGAAGTGAAAATAAGGTATTTTTTTCCCTTTTAATCTTTGCCACTCGTAATAACCATCTGAAATAAATATGCATCTACTTGTTCCTCTAAATGAAGGTTTAACTTTTAAACTTTCACATCTTGCATTTATCAAACGAAAATTATTTTGCGCCCAAATAGGATAGTAATTCCATTGCATTTCTTTTATTTTGAGCGTCTTGTCTAAAACTAATACAGAATTAGATGGCGAGACGTTATAGTTAGATTTAATTAAATATCCAAACTTTTCATAAATCTTTTTATTAGATGATATTATATATCTACCACACATAAAATTATTATATAAACCTATCTATAATCCTCAACTTTAGTTTATAGAAAAAACTAATTAGCATTAAAACTTGATTAAATATGAATCAGGTTTTAAATTCTAATATATTATAAAAAATTTATAAAATTTTTATATTTTTAATAAAGTGTTCTAAAAGTTAGCTAGGGTATCAAATGGATAATAAAGAAGAAATCAAAGAAAGATTGCAAGATCTATTTCACAGACAACAAACAGATTGCTCAAATAGTTTATATTTTAATCCAGTTGATCGATATATTAATTCACAAAGATTCATACAAGAAAAAAAAATAATTTTTAAGAATCAACCAATATGCATCGGAGCTTCTTCTTTAATACCAAAAATTGGAGATTGGGTTGCAATAGATGTAATAAATTATCCAATATTATTAGTTAGAGATAAAACAAAACATATCAACGCTTACATGAATATTTGTAGTCATCGAGGGGCTAGATTAGTAGAAGGAAATGGAAATAATCCAAAAGCTTTTAAATGCCCTTATCATTCGTGGACCTATTCTTTAAATGGTAATCTAATTAACAGGCCGCGAGAAGATTCATTTTTGGAGATAACAAAAGAAAAATGTAATCTGAAAAAAATAAAAATAATAATAAAATTTGGTTTAATTTGGATCTTGCCAACAAAAATTGCAGAAAATAAAAGCAAAAAATATTTTGAAGAGTTAAATCCAATAATGAATAATTATGATTTAAGTAATTACCAACATTATAAAACAGCTGTAATGAAGCCTAATGTTAACTGGAAGCTAGCAATAGATACATTTTTAGAGCTTTATCATATACAACACCTTCATCCTAAAACGTTATCGCACATAATCAATGGAGATGCTTGTATGTTTGATAAACATGGAAGGCATATGAGACTTATAGCACCACGTAAAGATTTAAGTACACATAAAAATAACATTATGAAAATAGAAAATATTGAAAAGTATATAATTAATCTTAAAGTTATTTTTCCTAATACTGTATTAGTCGAACATGGGGAACACTTAGAATTATGGCATATTTTACCAACTTCTATTGATAAAAGCATAGTTACAGTATCTCTTTTTACAAAATTACCATATAAGACTAAAAGTGAAATTAAGCATTGGGAAAAAAACTTTCAAAAATTAAAAGACGTCGTAGAAAAAGAAGATTTTCCCTTAGGTGAAAACGTGCAAAAAGGTTTTTATGCCGACCCAAAAAGAAGATTAATTTTTGGAAAAAATGAACCTGCACTACAACATTTTCACAAGACTATAAGAACAGCTTTAAAAAATTAATATAGAGTTATAATATTTCAACTATAATAATTGCTATTATAATATAACGAATGAGACTTTTTATATTTTTAGTATATTAAGAGTAATTTAGTATAAAAACTATTCAATACGATAGAGTGCATATTAGTGGACATACTGCAAGGTACTTAAAACTAGAAACTTATTTTATAAGATCTTCTATTCATATGGTTGAGTTTTAATTAGTTCGCCATTTTTATAAGTCTCAGTTTTTATGTGCTTTGCCTCTCTGTTGTAAAAATACCAATCTCCTTCTTGCCTTCCATTAATAAAACTTCCCACTCTATCTAAGTGATCATTACTATGATAAAAATACCATTCACCTGTAGCTTTACCATTTTTCATTTGCCCTTTAGTGTAAACATCAGAAATAATACCATTAATTTTACCAGTGAAGGGAATATTAGAATTTATTTTGTAATATATTCCCTCTCTTTCAACTAAATCTGGTTTATCAGATATTTCTTTACACGATAGAAGAAATAAGGTTAGAGCTGTTGCAATTAAAACTCTCATTAATTCATTTTAGCTTGATAAAATATGCAATCAATAACTGTTTTATTTTAAATGAGATATAATAAGTTTATTTGTCTACTATACAATTGTGCAATAAATTGCTTGCTTAACAGAACTCAAAAGTTACTAAAGAAAATATTATAAAATTTATAAAGATAGAGAGTTGCAATATATTATTCAAAGTCTATAGCAATCTTTCCTATATGTTTTCCCTTTGCCATATATTTTAAAGCATTAGGAAGATCATCAAACTTAAATGTTGTATCAATCACAGGTCTTATATGCGAATGATTAAATTTTTCTATCATACTTATTAACTCTTCTTTACTCCCACATGTAATACCTATTAGTCTTGATGCTTTATAAATCACTCTTCCTATAGAAAGTTTAGTAATATTTCCTGATAAAACTCCTATCACTCCTATCATTGCGCCAGTTTTTGAAGCCTTTATTGATTTTTCTAAAGTATTACTTCCACCTACTTCAACCACAATATCTACACCTTTCTTGTCTGTTATCTTCTGTATGCTCTTCCACCATTCTTTATTTTCATTATAATTTATTGCAAAATCAGCCCCAAACATCTTAGCTTTAGACATTCTTTCTGCACTTGAAGTTATAACAATAACTTTAGCATCAAATAATTTTGCAATTTGAATGGCTAAAATAGACACTCCTCCCAATCCTTGTATTAAAACTATAGAATTTTTGTTGACCTTGCCTTCTGTAACTATTGTTCTCCATGCAGTTAATGCTGCACATGGCAATGAAGCTGATTCAATAAAACTCCAATTATAGGGAGCTTTCACAATATTTTCTTCAGAAAAGATCATATATTCTTGCATAACTCCATCTTCTTTTCCTCCTAATGCAGACAAGATGCTATTTTCTTCTATATTTCCTGAATGCCAAGTTTTAAAGAAAGGAGGAATTACCATATCTCCTTTTTTAAATTGTGATATATCTGCTCCTATTTCTTTTACTATACCTGAACCATCAGATATGGGTATAAAAGGAGGAATTCCACCCGTTTCTCCGTAACCACCAGCGATCATAATTAAATCTCTATAATTTAATGTGGCTGCTTTCATTTTAACAAGTATTTCGTAAGCCTTAAGCTTAATCTCACAATCTATATCGACCAAATTCAGAGTTTCAATGCCATTTCCTTGGACTTCCCATTTTTTCATGATTTATAAATCCTTGAAAGTATTGTTTTTTTTTAAATTATTAAAACTAGTATTATTCACCTAGTATTCTTTTCATAAGCTTATATTATATTTTAGATTAATCTAGAAATATAGTAATGAAGGATTAATTAATAATAAGGTAGACAAGTATTAGAAGTAACAATATTATCTGCGACAATCTATACCTTAATGCAGTTATTTGTAGTCTTTTGTTTTCTTTATATCGACTATCTTCCCTAACTTGCAAGGCTAATAAATGTTGTAAAATTTTAATAGTTTTTTTAAAATCACTCTCTATTTTGATATCTTTATCATTATAAAAGTTTTCAAAATTTTCTAGAGTTGTATCAATTTCCTTTTTAGTCAAGCCCGTAAATTTTTTTTCCATAATAATCACTTGCAAATAACATGCCTAAAACAGAGATAAACCATGGTATTTAGACAATATTTTTATCAAATTTTAATATTTCTTTTATTCGTATTAAGGAACATTATGTTAATTATTTAAAGCAATTCTTCTTAATTTTATCATTTATTTCTGTACAACTGCTGTCCTATTATTTAGATTTATTTATATTTCGTTAAATTAAGTTATGAATAATTTAGAAAGCCTTATAAAAGAATATAATAATATTGTCATTTTCACAGGAGCTGGAATTAGTACAGAGTCAGGTATTCCTGACTTTAGAAGTCCAGGAGGAATATGGACAAAAATGAAGCCTATATTGTTTCAAGACTTTTTGTCTTCTGAGGAAATACAATTGGAATCATGGAAACGTAAATTTATAATTGATGAAGATATAAAAATTGCAAAACCTAATACAGGACATAAAGTAATTGCAAAATTGTTTAACGAAAAAAAAGTTAATTATATTATAACTCAGAATATAGACAACCTACACCATGACTCTGGTATACCTACTGACAATATTATAGAATTACACGGAAATAGTACTTATGCTAAATGTTTGGATTGCAAAAAAAGATATGAATTATCCTACATAAAAGAATTTTTAAAAAATAAAAATAATAATTTTACTCGACCACCCAAATGTCTCAATTGTCATGGAATTATAAAAACTGCAACTATCTCTTTTGGACAACCAATGCCTATAAAAGAAATGCAAATGGCAGAGAAAATTTCAATGAACTGTGATTTGTTTATTTCAATAGGTTCTTCATTAAAAGTTTACCCAGCTGCAAACTTACCTATTCTTGCTAAAAACAATGGAGCAAAATTAGTTATAATAAATAGAGAGAAAACTGATTTAGATTCTTTAGCTCATGAAGTTATAAACGATGAAATTGGGATTACTTTATCTAAATTAATTTAAATCACAATCTGAATGAAAGTAATTAGAGTAAAATATAGAATTAACTTTATCTAAGGAGCATCGGCTAATTCTATCATAGAATGCAATAAAACCTCAGCTCCTGCATATATATCTTTTTCTAATGCTTTCTCTATTTCATTATGACTAATCCCATCCACACAGGGAATAAATATCATTCCACTAGGAGCAATTTTATTGATATTTACAGCGTCATGGCCTGCACCTGAAATTATTTCTTTATGTTGAAAATTTAGGTTGGTAGATACTTGTTTAATAACTTTTCTTATTTTAGAATCAAAGGATATTGAAGGAAGTTTCATGATTTGTTTAATCGAAATTTTAAGATTATAATTTTTTGAAATGTTTTTTATCTCATTCCTTAATTCATTATCCATTTCTTTAAGTTTCGTATCACTCGGATGTCTAAAGTCTATGGTCAAAAAACATTCTCCTGGTATTACATTTCTTGATGGAGATTTAATATTTAGAACTCCAGCTGTAGCACACCCTCCAGGTTGAAACCTACAACCAATAGAGTTTACCATTAATACAATTTTTGATGCTCCCACCAATGCATCTTTTCTTTTATTCATAGGTGTTGGGCCAGCATGTGCTTCCATTCCAATAATATTAACTTCATACCATCTTTGTGCCTGAGCGCCAACAACAACACCTATTACCTTCTTTTCCATTTCTAAGATTGGTCCTTGCTCTATATGCGTTTCAAGAAAGGCTCCTATTTTTCTTGGTTTACAATTAGTTTTTCCATTATAATTTATTCGATTAAGTTCTTTTCCGAAGGTATTTCCATCTAAATCTTTTACATCTAAGGCTTTTTTTAAACTTAATTGTCCTGAAAATACTGCAGAACCAGTCATTGCAGGAGGGAATCGACATCCTTCCTCATTAGTCCACAAAACTATTTCTAATGGAGATTCAGTTATATAATTTATGTCATTTAAGCTTCTTATCACCTCAAGAGCACATAACACACCTAGTGCTCCATCATACTTGCCACCTGTAGGCTGAGTATCTAAGTGACTACCACTCATTATAGATGGTAATTTATTATTTTTACCATCTCTTTTTGCAAATATATTACCCATTTTATCAATACTTATTGCAAGGTTTTCTTTTTTACACCACTTTATAAATAAATCCCTTCCTATCTTATCTAAATCTGTTAGCGCTTGCCGATTAACACCTCCTTTGGCTGTTTTACCTATTTTTGCCATTTCTTCTATACTATTAATTAGTCTTTTTTTATTTATTTTGATATTTGATTTCATAATGAATTATATTACTCAAAAATTATTCCTAATCATTCACTTGCACTATTTTTTTTCTATTATATAATTCATTATAAACTTATGAAATATTTAATTGCCAGTATAATTATTTTTATTTCTTTTTTTTCTAGTAATGTAATATCAGGCGAAGCAGACAATAAAGGTCTTTCTTGTTTGATACCACATCAAGAAAATTTATTTATATGGTTCTCTCAAGGTGCTTTATTATTGCACCGAATTGATTACGGAAATATTGAAGAAAGAAAGCCTCCATCTACTGAGGTAATAAATACAAATATTAAATATACTAGTAAT
>CAYRXL010000044.1:0-1082 GCA_964428295.1 uncultured Alphaproteobacteria bacterium | reverse complement strand
AACGATGGTTGTTCACTTAAATCACTGTGCCGCCAATCTTCAAAACATGAAAAATATTTAAGTTTGGGAGTTTTTGAATATGTATGTGCACACACAGGAATAACGCATTCTGTCTGTAGGAAGGATTTATATGAAATTAATTGGCATGACAGCAGACCAAAATATTCTCTTAATCGTGAACATTTGTCTTTATTAAAAACTTATAAAAATATAAAGTTAGGTTTGCTTCCTCATAATTACGATTGTAATGTTCATAATAATAAACAAGAATTAAAAACTTTCATCCAACCATTCCTAGAAAAAGCATTCATGAAGTATCATTTAAAATTATTTCTTGAAAACAAAAGAAAGAAAAAAGAAGAGATAAAAATATACGAGCAAAGATTAAGAAATAAAATATAAATTTCTTAAATAATATTAAATAATTACTTACTTCACTTTTATTACTATAAATTAGAAACAATTATGCAAAGCACTAATCTAGAACTATCTAAGCAATAGTAGAAGTTAATTTTTATTTATTTTTTGATGCTTTCTTCTCCAAAATTTTCGACCATAGCATTGATATATTGCTTTCTCTGACTTGCCCTCTTAAAGTAAGATATAATTTTTTCATCCTTGATTTCTAAATTAAATAATTTTGCTGACTGCAAACAACTCATAAACATGATATCAGCACAACTGGGTTTATCTCCCATCAACCAACCTTTATTGGGTACATCCCTTACGCATGCATTCATCATTCGAGAAAAATGTTCTTTAGCCGTTTTAATTGCATTTGGAGCATCTCCATATAAATTAGCAAGTCCAAAATTTTCTACTTTCTCATGTCTTCTTAAAATATAGACACTTAATGCATCTAATTCCATAGCACAGAAATAGCACCACTCATCAATTTTTGCTTTATCTTTACTAGAAGCTGGAAGAAAGAAGTCTTGAGGTTTTGTAAAATTTTCAGCCACATAACTCATTGCTGCAACACTTTCACTTATATAAATATTGTTATGCTTAAATAATGGGATTTTTCCCTTGGGATTCATGTTTAGATATTCTGTAGTTTGTGTTTCTCCAGTTCGTGAACC
>CAYRXL010000043.1:3963-13159 GCA_964428295.1 uncultured Alphaproteobacteria bacterium | reverse complement strand
ATGTGACATAGCATGGAACTTGAGGATTTATTGCTGCAGAACTTAATGATGAGAAAAGTTCAGGAGATGAATCCCCCATCTCTTTTTCAAGTTTTTTCCATTTAACTGAACTAGCTAAAATCCTAGGCGGAGTTCCTGTTTTAAGTCGTGACATAGGAAGACCTAGCGTGTTTAGCGAAGAAGCTAACGACACTGAAGGGGCTTCATTTATTCTCCCTGCAGAAATTCTTTTAAAACCTATATGAATTTTACCATTTAAAAAAGTACCTGTAGTAAGCACGACCGCGCCTGAATGAATTATTTTACCGCCTGTAATAACCACGCCCTTACATTTACCATCAGCAACCAAAAGACCAGTTACCGCAGAATAAACTACATCCAAATCATGGTATTTCGATAAAATTTCTAGCACTGCTTGCTTATAAAGCCCTCTGTCCGCCTGGCACCTTGGGCCTCTTACTGCCGGGCCCTTGCTAATATTTAAAACCTTAAATTGAATTCCGGCCCTGTCTGCCGCCAATCCCATCACACCATCCAGGGCATCAATTTCCTTAACCAGATGGCCTTTTCCTATTCCTCCAATGGCTGGGTTGCATGACATTACACCACAATTAGATTTATCAAAAGTAATTAAAGATACCTTTAATCCCATTCTTGCGGCTGCAGTCGCAGCCTCTATACCTGCATGCCCACCCCCTACTACTACTAAATCTACCTTTTTCAATTAAACTACCCTTTAATTATTTAAAATTGTTTCACGTGAAACAATTTTCTTATTTAATTTATTTTTAACATAAATTTTTATTTTCCTATACAAAACTTTGAAAATATTTTGTTTAAAACGTCCTCTACATCAATGGTGCCTAAGATGTTATCCAAAGAATAGCAAGTCGCTCTTAGGTGCTCCGCTGAAATTTCTTGTTCTTGGGTTTTTATTGACAGTTTTAGGCTTTTCAGGGCATCTTTGAGCGCTTTTTCTTGTCTCTCTTTTGATATGATTATATTAGCTTTTTCTGCCATGCCAGACAGCCTTTTAACCTCTTTTCCCAATGTAGCTAAAAGCTCTATCATTCCCTTTTCTTTCTTGCAACTAATATAAAATATTTTATTTTTATTAGGTGGAATGTTTTTATTTTTCACTAGATCGGTCTTATTGAATAAAATCCATTCATTGTTTTTAAGTTTTTTATGATTCTTTTTATCCTGTATGTCCTTTAGATGAAAAATTATATCTGCATCTGATATTTTTTTCTTTGCCCTTTTAATTCCTTCCTTTTCTACAATGTTTTTTGTTTTAGTTAGTCCTGCGGTATCCATTAATGTTACTGGATATCCTTCAATGTCTAATTTGACCTCTAAAATGTCTCTAGTTGTTCCTGGCAAATTGCTAACTATCGCCACATCTCTTTTTGCTAAGCAGTTTAATAGGCTAGATTTTCCAGAGTTTGGCTTTCCTGCTATTACTATTTTAATTCCTGAGCTGATTCTCTCAAAATACCTTCCTTTGTTTAATGTGTTCTCTATTTCTTTAATTAATGCCTTCGTTTGTTTAGAGCTATCGATAAAATCAGGAACATCTGATTCATCAGAAAAATCCAAAAGTGCTTCAGTAAGAGCCATGATTTCAACTACTTTCTTTCTCCACTTTATTACAGGGATTGAGAGGCTTCCAAAAATCTGTCTGTTAGCAAAATCTCTTTGAGCTTCCGTTTCTGAGTTAATTAAATCCAAAATTGCTTCTGCTTGAATTAAATTTAATTTCCCATTTATTAATGCTCTTTTTGTAAACTCACCTGGTTCTGCTTGACGAAATGTTGGTATGCTCCCTAATGCTTTTAATACGCCATTAGTAACAGCGCTTCCTCCATGCAAATAAAACTCTACAACATTCTCTCCTGTAAAAGAATTAGGCGATGGCATCCATGAAACAAGCGCTTTATCAATTGGCACTGCATTTTTGTTGTTGGTTGAACTATATATTGATCTCAAAACTAGTTTTCTTTTTTCAGGCAATTTTTTTATTGTTAGATTTATAATTGCTTCTCCAGCTTTCTCTCCTGAAACCCTTATAACCGACAACGCGAATTTACCTTCTCCAGTAACATTAGAATAAATAGTATCAATCATGGTGTGGCTTTTTAGTTTTTACTTCTAACTTTAAAACTCTTTTATTTTTTTTGATATGCAATTCTAAAATTTGATCAGCCTCTTTTTTGTTGGTTACTTTGTACCACACCCCTTCGGGATATATGACTAAAATAGGCCCTTCAGAGCATCTGTCTAAACAACCTGAAGAATTAATTCTAACGTTCTTTAATCCCATGGTTTTAGCTTTTCTTTTCATGTGGTTTCTCAAGATCATACTATTTTGACGTCCACAACTTTTTTTTGTATGATTGGCCGCTCTAATATTAGTACAAAAAAACACATGCTTGAGATAATACAAACTATCCATTTTAACTTTTCCTTAAAAATATTTTATTAAATGTATACTATATTTAATTTACTAATATAAAATTAATTTACTAATATAATATTTTTGATAAAATAATATATATTCTAAAACATAAAATAGCAGAGATTCAATTGCCCTCAGGCACAGTCGAGATTAGTACAGAAAAAGACGTTACATTCAAAGGATTTGTGACCGCACCAGCTAATGGAGTTTATCCTGGAATATTGCTTTTACACCAAGAATATGGACTTGATGCATCACTAAGAGCCTCAGCAGAACGGTATGCAGCTCAAGGCTACTCTACATTTGGTCCTGATTTGTTCTGGAGGGTTAGTCCTGGGTGCGAGTTAAATAGCAAAAACAAGGAAGATTTATCCCAGGCAAAATCTCTTCGAAATAATTTTGATTTTGATAGTGGGTTTAAAGATATTAGTTCTTGCTTAAGATGGCTTAGGGAAACTCCTCAGTGCAATGGCTTAACTGCTACTGTAGGATTTGGAATGGGTGGCAACTTATCTTATCAGGCTGGTTTATGGTTAGATATTGAAGCGTCTGTATGTTATGATTTGATTAATATTGACAAATCTATAGTTACTTTCAATGACGTTAGGCGGCCTATGCTAATGCATTTTAGTTCAAGTTGCATATCTGATAAAAATAAAAGCGGTCTCTCGTTACTAGACAATCTTAATAAAACAAAAAATATTAATGTATTTAATTACACTAATACAAATTTTAATTTTAGCAGAATAGGAGATGAATTATATGATGAAAGCGCTGCAACACTAGCTGACAATCGGACTCTAAATCATCTTAAAGAAGCATTCGGTCGACCTCATAGTACATAACAATAAAATGATAGGAAAAATATGTTAGAAACTGAAGTAATAAAGATTTATAAAACTGGCGGCCCTGAGGAAATGAAATGGGAAAAGATAACTCTGCCTGCCCCTTCATCAAATCAAGTTTTGATTAAACACAATGTTGTTGGTCTAAACTATATTGATACTTACCATCGATCAGGATTATACCCTCTTCCTCTTCCTTCATCTATTGGAATGGAAGCCTCTGGGGTCATTCTTGAAAAAGGAAATGAAGTAAATGATTTTAATGTTGGAGATAGAGTGGCATACGCATCTCCACCACCAGGAAGTTACTCAAAAGCAAGACTAATGAATGCTGATAAGGTTATAAAAATACCTGAGAACATACCTGATGATGTTGCTGCAGCCTGCATGTTAAAGGGAATGACCGTAGAATATTTAATAAAACGTACATACAAAGTACAATCTGAAGACACTGTATTGTTTCACGCAGCTGCAGGGGGGGTTGGTCTGATAGCATGTCAATGGCTTAAATCCATCGGTGCAACTATTATAGGAACTGTAGGTTCTAAAGATAAAGCTAAACTAGCAAAAGAAAATGGATGCGACCATACAATTTTGTACAAAACTGAAGATTTCGCAGAGAGAGTAAAACAAATTACAGATGGAAAGGGCGTCCCCGTTGTATATGATGGAGTAGGAAAAGACACAGCATTAAAAGGGCTGGATTGTTTGTCTCCCTTAGGAATGATGGTTATATTTGGTAATTCATCTGGAAATGCTGACCCTGTTAATCCTGGAATTTTAGCTGCTAAAGGGAGTTTATTTTTAACTAGGCCTACCCTAATGACTTATACTGCCAGTAGAAAAGATCTACTGTCTAGTGCAAACGAAGTTTTCACTGCAATTCAAAAAAAACACATTAACATAAAAATTGGAAGTAAATATGATATAGCAGATGTGGTACAGGCCCACAGAGATCTTGAAAGCAGAAAAACCACAGGATCAGTTATATTTACTATTTAAGTAAGGTCATTAGACCATCACTGATTCATAGAATCAAAAAAGTCTTCATTGGTTTTAGAGGTCCGAAGTTTTTCTAGTAGAAATTCCATTGCATCAGTAATTCCCATTGGAGAAAGGATTCTTCTTAAAACCCACATTTTAGACAAAGTAGATTTATCTACGAGCAGCTCTTCTTTTCTTGTTCCAGATTTAGCAATATCAATTGCAGGAAATGTTCTTTTGTCAGCCAACTTACGATCTAAAACAATTTCTGAATTTCCTGTTCCTTTAAATTCTTCAAAAATCACCTCATCCATTCTAGAGCCAGTTTCTATTAGCGCAGTTGCTATAATAGTCAAACTACCCCCTTCTTCTATGTTTCTTGCCGCACCAAAAAATCTCTTAGGTCTTTGTAATGCATTCGCGTCAACGCCACCTGTAAGAACCTTTCCTGATGATGGAACAACTGTATTATAAGCACGAGCTAGTCTTGTAATGGAATCTAATAAAATTACCACATCTCTTCCGCTCTCAACTAGCCTTTTAGCTTTTTGAATGACCATTTCAGCAACTTGTACGTGTCTACTCGCTGGTTCATCAAAAGTTGAAGAAATAACTTCTCCTTTAACTGTGCGCTGCATGTCGGTTACCTCCTCAGGCCTCTCATCAATTAGTAACACTATTAAGTAAACTTCTTCATGATTTGCTTCTATTGAATGAGCTATGCTTTGTAAAAGAACAGTCTTTCCTGTTCTGGGAGGAGAAACAATTAGAGCTCTCTGTCCCTTACCTAAAGGGGCTACTAATTCCATTACTCTAGTGGATAAGTTCTTCTTGGCTTTCTCAGGATCTAAATTATCTATTTCTAGTCTTAAATGATCTTCGGGGTACAGCGGGGTAAGATTATCAAAGTTTATCTTTTGCTTTACATTGCTAGGATCTTCAAAATTTACTTTTGTAACTTTAAGCAAGGCAAAGTATCTTTCGCTATCCTTTGGCTGCCTTATCTCTCCTTCAACAGTATCACCATTCCTTAACCCAAACTTTCTTATTTGGCTAGGACTTACATATATGTCATCTGGGCCAGGTAAATAATTTGACTCTGGGGCTCTCAAAAATCCAAAACCATCTTGAAGGATATCTATAACTCCATCTCCATGAATAGATGTTCCTTTATCAGCTACTTCTTTCAGTATTCCAAACATTAAGTCTTGCCTTCTCAAATTTGAAGCATTTTCTAGCCCTTGTTCTTCGGCAAGAGTCAATAATTCAGCTGTTTTCTTCTTTTTAAGATCCTGTAAATGCATATTAGTAGTTGTTTGAGTAATAGAATAAAATTTATGAGAAAAAAAAAGACTTGCGAAATTTAGTTTAGTATAAATTGATAAATTGTCAATAATTCTATTGAAATGGCTTAATTATAACTAAGACAAGTATAAATATTAAAATAATTGTTGGAATTTCATTTATGCATCTAAAATATATGGATGTCTTGTTATTTAAGCCCTTTTTAAATTTTGACCTTATAATCTCAAGATATCCGTGAAAAACAGTCATTAAGAAAACCAAAATAATTTTTAATATGAACCATTTCTGAAACCCACTAAAATTAACAGATGTAATAGATAAATAAACGCCCGAAATCCATGTAACCATTAAGGATGGACCCATTATAAAAACAGCAAGTTTTTTTTCCATAGTTACAAGTTTTTTATACATATCTGATTTAAAGTTTGCGTCTACGTGGTATACAAATAATCTAGGCAAATAAAACAAGCCTGCCATCCAAGAAATAAGAGAAAAAAGGTGAATTACTTTAACCCACAAATACATTTGAGTTCTCCAAATTTTTCCAACATTTTTTATAATTACAATTGCATTTTTTAAGCCTTCTTACATCTTTTTTTTCTTCAAGCACAGAAAAAACAGTTTTTGATATTCCCTTAATAAATTCTTTATTTATTCTCACTGTTGGTATCCTAATATAATCCTTAACACCATTATCTTCTGCCAGTCTTTTATATTCTTGATCTAGCTCATACAATGTTTCAGAATGCTCAGAAACAAAGCTAATGGGTATTAATACTATAGATTTTTGTTCTTTACCCGCTCTAATAATTTCTGACTCTGTAGAAGGGGAAAGCCATTGTAAAGGTCCTACTTTCGATTGATAACAAATAACATAGTCAGAATTTGGAATGGATAGTTTTTTCAATATTTTGCTTACTGACTTTGAAATCTGAAATTCATATGGATCACCAGATTCTATGATTTTTTTTGGCAACCCATGTGCACTAAATAACAGTCGCACGTTTTGTTCCTGTAAATGATCTTTTATTAATTTAAAATATGCTTCAATAAACCCTGTGTTTTCTGAATAACAACATATTTTATTAGTTGTAATATTAGACAAATACGATTTCTCTATTAAATAATTCCAATTTGAAAATGATGATCCTGTTGTTGTCGTAGAAAATTGAGGATAAAGAGGAAATAAAATAATTTGGTCTGGTGTCCATTTTTCTATTTCCTTAATTGTGCTTTCTAAAAATGGATGCCAATATCTCATACTTATAAAACATTTAAACTTATACTTGTTTTTTTTATTTAGCTCCTTTTCTATGGCATTAGATTGTTTTACTGTCTCTTGTAGTATTGGTGAACCCCCTCCTATATTTTTATATATTTCCTTAGCAAATTCTTTTCTTCTTAATGATATTAAATTAGCCAAAAGAAACCTAAATGGTTGAGGAATATTAATAATAGCTTTATCATTAAACAAATTTAATAAAAATGGTCTTACCGCTTGAAGATTATCTGGCCCTCCTAAATTAAATAAAACTATTGCAATTTTACTCATGTGTTTTCTCTAATAATATCTACTAATGTCTTTACATTATCTGGGGGTGTTTGGGGAAGCACTCCATGTCCTAAATTAAATATAAATCCTCTCTCCTTCGTCTTAGCAGATAAAATTCTCTTTATACCTTCTTTTAAAACCGACCCACCTGTAACTAAACTCATAGGGTTTAGATTTCCTTGTATACAAACTTTATTAGGCAATAAATTTTTTACTCTCTCTAGATCTGCAGACTGATCCAAACTGACACAGTTTAATCCCTTTATATCTTTTACATGTAAAATATTGGATCCTATTCCTTTTGAAAATAAAATTATTGGTGTTTTAGGATAAAGAGCTTTAATTTCTTCTACTATGTTTTTTATAGAAACAATACAATACTTATACTGTATCATTTTATCAGCTTTTCCTGCATGACTATCAAAGATTTGTATAACCTCTGCCCCTGCCTCTATTTGCCTTATCAAATGTTGTATTACTGCATTAGTTAAAGTGCTAATCAAAGTGTCCATACTACTTTTATATTTAGATGCAAATAATCTTGCTTTCTTAAGATCTTTGGTTATTTTACCCTCTATCATATAACATGCTAATGTCCATGGAGCTCCTGCAAAACCAATTAAAGGTGTTTTATATTGTGCTAATTCTTTTTTTACTTCTTTAATCGAACTATAGACAATATCTAACAATTCAAAATCTATATCTTGTTTATATTTAAATACATCTTTCTCATTATGTATTCCTTCTAGTAAGGGTCCTTCTCCTTCTATAAAATCAACTTCAGCCCCAAGAGATTTAGGTATTAATAAAATATCAGAAAAAATAATTGCAGCATCAAAATTATATCTGACCATAGGTTGCATTGTAACTTCTATTATTGCGTCTAAATCATTACACAAATCTAAAAATGAGTTAAACTTTCTTCTTACTTTTCTATACTCAGGTAAATATCTACCTGCCTGTCTCATTAGCCATATTGGTATTTTTTTATTATATGTTTTATTTAAATTTTTAATTATTAAACTCATATTTTATACATTCATAATAAATATAATAATAATATAGTAGTAGTAGTAGTGAAAAGAACAGTGGGGATTAAATTTAATTAACATTTTTTTTAACTATATTTTATTTTGTTGAAAATTGTTGATATCATTAAAGGTTATTCAATAAAGACATAATTTTACTTATATTTCAATGTTGATAAAAAAGAAATAAAATCTAATAACTATTTACTTGAGATATAATTACACTTTTATTAACTATATAAAACTAGATTATATTAGGTTATTAAAAATTTAATAAAAATGATAGTATATGGCTAATTATGTAAAAATAGAAAAAAACAAAAGTTATTAACAGGATGTTAAAGATTAAACCACATATTTATTTAATATCTGATTCTACAGGAGAAACAGTATCTACTGTAGCGAGATCTGCATATGCTCGGTTTGAGAGAGTTGAACCAGAAGAACATAAATGGGCTCTAATAAGATCAGAAAGACAACTAAAAGAAGTTCTACTTAAAATAAAAGAAAAACCAGGCTTAGTTTTATATACTCTGATAAACAAGGATCTTGAGAATTTATTAATTCATGGATGTAGTAAAATAGGTGTTAATATTGTGCCGGTTTTAGAAACAACTATTAAGGCCATGAAAAAGTCTTTTAATAAAACCGAAGAAGTTGATAGACCAGGCAAACAACATGATATGGACAAACAATACTTTAATAGAATTGATGCACTTCAGTATGCAGTGACTAATGACGATGGACAGATTAGTAGCAACTTAAAAGAAGCAGAAATAATTCTTATTGGAGTTTCAAGAACCTCTAAAACTCCTACCTCTATGTATCTTGCAAACAAGGGCATTAAAGTGGCTAACGTTCCTTTTGTATTAAATCAAAAGATAAATTTAAATGTAAATAGAAAAAAAACTCTTTTAATCGGCCTGTTTGCCAGCCCAGAGAGATTGTTACAAATAAGAAAGTCCAGACTCAACTCTTTAAATGTAGAAAATGAAACCAATTACACAAATTTAGAATCTGTGAA
>CAYRXL010000043.1:0-3953 GCA_964428295.1 uncultured Alphaproteobacteria bacterium | reverse complement strand
GCTGATGTTGGTGTGAAGAAAGAGTTACAACAAGCCCGAAGATACTTTAATGAAAATAAATGTTCCACTATAGATGTATCTAGGAAATCAATTGAAGAAATAGCGGCAGCAGTATTAGAATACATGAGAAAGTTTAAAGAAACGCAATGAGAGCTAACAACAAATTTTATAACTTAGGAATAATAGGAAATCCTATCAATCATTCATTGTCACCTATTATTCATAATTTTTGGTTAAAGCAATATAAAATAAAAGGAAACTACACAAAGTTTTTAATTTCAGAAGATAAATTAAAAGATGCAATAATTGGAATAAAAGGACTTAATATTAAAGGAATAAATGTAACTATACCACATAAAGAAAGAGTTATTAAATATTTGGATAAAATAGACGTACACGCAAAAAAACTAGGGGCAGTAAATACGATAATAAATAAAAAAGGACAACTATTGGGAACAAATACAGATGGACAGGGCTTTATCTCAGCTTTAGAAAAAAAACATAAAGACTTAAGGAAATATAATCCTGTATTAATTATAGGAGCAGGAGGGGCGGCAAAAGCTATTGTGGGAGCGTTAGTAAATGAAGGAATTAAAGAAATTAGAATTATGAATAGAACTAAAGCAAGAGCAGAAATGATCATGAAGCGCTATAATGAAGTGGTATTTGCCGAATGGCTGGATAGCGAGAGCTGGGCAGACGTCAGATTAATTGTGAACACCACATGTTTAGGGATGGTCGGTTTTCCCGATCTCAAAATAAAACTAAGAAATACTAAAAACAAACCAGTAATATACGATATTGTTTACAACCCGCTCGAAACATCTTTAATAAAAGAGGCAAAAGACAATAACCTCTTAATTATAAACGGTTTAGGTATGTTGGTGGGGCAAGCGAAAGAAAGCTTTAATTTATGGTTTGATCAAAGGCCAAAAGAAAACAAAAAGCTTCTGAGGTTAATTTCTAGTGAACTTAAAAGCATATGATTATAATTGGTTTGACAGGCTCTATAGCTATGGGAAAAACAGAAACAGGCCTAATTTTTAAAAGAAAAAAAATTCCAGTATTTGATGCAGATTTAGAAGTGAAAAAAATACTAAATAAAAGAGATTTTTTAAATCAAATAAGGACATATTTTCCTGCGGCAATAAAAGATTCAAAAATAAACAAAGAAAAACTAGCAGAAGAAGCATTTAGCAATAAAATTAAAACTAAAACCCTAGAGGGGATCATACATCCTGAAGTTAAACGCATACAAAACAAATGGCTAAGACGAATGATTAGAGAAAGACATTCAGCTGTTGTTTTTGACATACCATTATTGTTAGAAACCAAATCAAATGATAATTATGATGTAATTTTAGTGGTGTCTGCAAAAAAGAACATCCAAAAAACAAGGGTTTTAAAAAGAGAGGGATGGGATGAAAAAAGGTTTAAACAGATTCTTGATCAACAACTCTCTGATAAAGAAAAAAGACTAATAGCAGATATAATTATAGAAACAGACAGAGGAAAGCACTATGCTCTAAAAGAGGTTGAAAAATTTGTTTTGGAATATGTAAAAAGAGCTGTTCCTAGACCTACAAATATAGTATTAAATTCTTTTGCTTAGGAATTCAACATGAGAAGAATAACCCTAGACACAGAAACAACAGGGCTTGATCCAAGTTCAGGTCACAAAATTATAGAAATAGGATGTGTAGAGCTTAATGACAAGATTCCAAGCGGCAAAACTTGGCATAAATATATAAATCCAAAAAGAAACATTCCAGAGGAGGCACTTAAAATTCATGGTATTTCAGAGAAGTTTTTAAGCGATAAGCCTGTATTTAAGGAAGTGGTTGATGATTTTTTAGATTTTATTAAAGATTCTGAGCTTATTATTCATAATGCTAAGTTTGATATGGGTTTCATAAATAGTGAATTAACCAATATTAATTATTCTTTAATAACAAATATGAAGATTATAGACACATTAAAAGTAGCTAAATTAAAATTCCCTGGGTCTCCTGTAAGCCTAAATTCTTTATGTAGAAGATTTGGAATAGATCTATCAAAAAGAATAAAACATGGGGCGCTATTAGACGCTGAGCTACTAGCAGAGGTTTATTTAGAGCTTTCTGGCGGCAGACAAAGAGGATTAAATTTGGTGGAAAATAAGAAAGCTAAAAAAGATTTAAAAAAGTTAAATCAGAATATAAATAAAACCATAAATTATAAAAGAAGAGAATTTTCTATAAATGAGAAAGAATTAGAAGCACATGAAAAAATGATAAAAAAGATAAATAATCCAATATGGAAAATGTAAAAACAAATGTTTTATGTTCTTTCTTACTAGAATTTAACTAATATTTTGATATATTATTATTATTAATTTTTGCAATAAAAATCATAGTTATTAAACGAAGGAATGAAAACTGTATATTGATATAATAATATTTGCTGTAATTGCTGGTGTTCTAGCTGCCAATTTATATAGAGTATTAGGAAAGAAGACTAGTGATTCTTTTAGTGGTTCGCACGAGGAGGAAAAAACACCAATTAAAACAAACTCAAAAACAAAGAAAGAAAATATTTCTAAGGATATGAATCTGGACTTAATACAAAGCTATGATAGAGATTTTTCTATAAAAGAATTTCTTGATGGATCAAAGAAAGCATTTAAATTAATTGTAAAAGCATTTCAAGATAGAAACATAGAAAAAATAAAAAACCTTTTATCAGAAGAGGTCTATGAAAATTTTGAGGATGAAATAAGTTATCGTAAAACAAAACCAGTAACAAAATTAAAAATCCTCTCTATTCAAGCGGAATTGCTAGATATAAATATAATAAACAAAGAAGCGTTTATAAAGGTTGGGTTCATGTCTAAACAATCAGCTACAGATGACAAACTAAAAAGCAAAAACAATGAAACAAAAAAAGTGAGAGAAGTTAAAGAGGTTTGGGGGTTTAAAAAGAAAATGGACGATCCAAACCCTAACTGGATTTTAGCAGAAGTATCTTCATACTAATAAATATATAAAAATAGGGCATGCTAAACTCATCCTATTATTTTTTTACTAAAGGATTGATGATGAAGTTGTTATATGCATTAGTTGTTCTTGTCATGATAAGTGGTTGCTCAACAAACAAAAAGAATTACTATATTTCGTCTTGGGAAAACATTCCTGATCTAGAGATCTTTGAAAAATCAATCAATGCGTTTGGAAAAACATGTAATATTCTTAGCAAAAAAAGTTTAAATAAATTAATAAAAACACATTGGCAAAGAGTATGTAATATCTCTTCAATTGACTACGGTGCTAGAGGTGAAAAAATAGATAATTTTTTTCTTGATAATTTTACCCCCATATTAATAAATAACTTTAGAAAAAAAATTATTTTAACTGGCTATTATGAGATGGAACTTGAAGCGCATAAAAACTTTATTCCCGGGCGTTATCCTATATATTCGCTGCCAAATAATTTTGTCAAAGGCAAAGCTAAAGATTTTAAGTCAGTATTAAGTAAAGATATTTATGCAGAAGTCAAAAACAATATGATTTTTCCTCTACCCACGCGCAAACTAATTAATAATGGTTACTATAATGAAAAAGGGTTAGAAATAGCTTGGGTTAATAATGAAATAGAGGCTTTTTTTCTTCATATTCAAGGATCAGGAGTTCTTAAATTTAAAGATGGAAGTTTTTTAAGAATAGGGTATGCAGGTAATAATGGATACAAATATACATCTATAGGTAAATATTTAGTCAATGCTGGAGAAGTCTTAAAATATAATGTATCTATGTACTCAATTAAAAATTGGTTATATAAAAACCCAAGATTAGCAAGAAAAATTATGGAAAAAAATAAAAGATATATATTTTTTAAGCCAACTCATGATGGCCCTTTAGGGGCTACAGGAGTAAGATTAACATCAGAGGTTAGTGTGGCAGCAGCTCCTAATTATT
>CAYRXL010000042.1:11203-13345 GCA_964428295.1 uncultured Alphaproteobacteria bacterium | reverse complement strand
CTTACTGGACGAGACAAATTTTGAAAAACTCTAATATGTTTTTCATGTAACATCGGGTCATTACACCAATCTTTAATAGCTTTAATTGTTGGAATTACATCAAAAAGTTTTAAAAGCGTGTCATATGGATATGACAAGTTTCCTGCCAATGGGTAATTAAAGCAAATTAAAGGAAGGTCCGTTGCATCTGCTATCCTTTTAAAATGTTCAATGGCCATTTCTGGTCTTAGATGACCTCCCATTGACATACTTTGAGGTGGAAAACATAAAAGTGCAGATGCGCCTAAATCTTGAGACATTTTTGATATTTTTGCGGCTTCAATACTGCCATCAGAATAAATACCATTAATAACTGGCACTTTGTCACCAATTTCATTTAATGAAATATCTAAAATTCGTTTTTGTTCTTCAAGGTTACAAGCATATACTTCTGATGAGTGTCCATTAACTGTAACAGCAGAGATACCATTTGTAGAAGCACAATAATTTATATGTTTTCTAGTCTCTTTTTCATCTATCGTTAAATCTTCATTAAAAGAGATTAATGTTGCGGGTATTACCCCTTCTGGTTTAAATTTTTTTCCATAAGCCACGCTAAAATAATAGTTGAATTTATCATTTTTAACAATAAAAGATAATCTTTAAGAATATTTCATAATCCTATCTTAACACAAATAGAAATAGATTCCATTTAAGAGTCGTACAGAGTAACTAGACTCTATTACTTATAAAAAAATTACCTAAAACGTCACAATCATGGCTCAGAGACTCTTAAAGACTGTTTTAAAATAAGAAATACTGTCTATTTTATTTTTAACGGCTTTAACATATCAGGATATGTATGAAATTCGTTTAGCACTCTCCAACGCTCAACCATTCTGGTTCGATGATATAAGTACATGCCTGATTTCATTAACTCTTTTGAGCTTATTTCTGTACGATGTACGATTTCTTTCTCAAAATCAAACATCTGGTCTATCATAGGACGAATTCTTCGTAGGTCATGCTTAAATTTTTCCAAATTTTCATCAATATAACCAAATCTAACGCTAAATGGATAGAATAGCTTCTCTAAAATAAAGCGATCAGTTTTGCTAAAAACCATACCAGTTTTAGGTTTTGGCATTTCTCCAAATGGCAACATATTAGGACTGCTCGTGTCACCCCACCATTTTTTACCCTGCGCAGTCATTTGGTAAAGAATTTTCTCTTCCTTAATTCCCATCCATTTACATAATGATTTTATAGTTCTTTTGGGTTTATGTTTTAAATCCTCAAGGCGTATTCCAACAGCATCTTTATTTCTAAAAGCAATATCATCTACATCAAATAACATTGTCGTAATACCCATTAAGATTTCTTTGTATTTGTTCTCTATAAAGTAACTGCTACTCCATGACTCACAACTTTGGATAGGATCACGTACCATCATTATCCATTTAGAATCTGGTGAAGACTTTATAAAATTAAGTTTTGCGTAAGTATCTGGATTATGAATATGATAAAAAATTGTATTTTTATTTGAGTAATTTTTTAGTAACTTTTCATAAACAACATGGACTAACTTAAAAAATGTAAGTTGATCTAAGTAATTATATTCTGACATTAATGATATTAATTCTTTTTTAAATAAAATCTTATCTAAATTAAGATATTCATCCTTATTTTCACCAAGACTAGTCATCCCCTCCTTTATACCTATATTATCGATCAACTTTGCACTAATCGATGGAACTGGAGATGATGATCGCGCATCAAAAAGAACTGGATAACTTTCTATAAATCGATCTACCATTCCTGACCAGCCATCTGCGATTATCCTTTCCCATGTTGAACCGTCAAAGAACTCACTAAAATAGATACTTGGCAAAGTAGAGACTTCTGAATGATTGTCTATCAGGCTGTGCAAAAGTCCTGTTCCACTTCGTCCAAATTGCTTTAATGCGATCACTTTTTCTGGTAGAATCTTATTTATCTTAAAGCTTTTTTCTGATAACTTTGGGTTTTTTATTTTTATATTTTTACTATACGAAAGGCACTTTATCGCATTATCATAAAAATATTTATATTTTCTACCTCCAACATTTAACTTATATTTTAAAAGAGATAGCCTTATATCGCTTAACTCAAACGTTGCTTTGT
>CAYRXL010000042.1:10641-11193 GCA_964428295.1 uncultured Alphaproteobacteria bacterium | reverse complement strand
AAAAATTACGGATAGATAATCTTTACCATAGGTTTCTAAAAACTTGATAACCTGAATCGGAGGATAAATATTAATCCAAGAATTAACAAAATCTGGTTTAAGATCAATCGCTGTAACTAAACTAGCTATAGCTTCTTCCAATCTACCCAACTCATTAAGTGTAACACCCAAGTTGTTGTAGGCTTTGACAAAGTCAGGCTTCAATGCTATCGCTTGCTTGAAGCTTACTTGAGCTTCTTCTAATCTGCCGAGTCCTTGCAAAATAGCACCCAAGTTATAGTGAACTTCGCAATAGTTAGGTTTCAATGCTATCACTTGCCTAAAGATTGCTACAGCCTCTTCGGACCTATCTAGTTTTCCTAGCACAACACCCAAGTTAATATTAGCTTCGATATAGTTAGATTTCAATACTGTTGCTTGCCTGAAGCTTGCTTCAGCTTCTTCTAATCTGCCCGATTTGTGCAACGCAACACCCAAGTGGATATGGGATTCGGCATCTTGAGGCGCCAATTGCACGACTGGCGCAATTAGCAAGAGCAGTTGGTATCCACT
>CAYRXL010000042.1:1956-10631 GCA_964428295.1 uncultured Alphaproteobacteria bacterium | reverse complement strand
TCAGCTTTTCTGTCTGTTTTCCCAAACAAAGCTCCCAAAATTTTCCAGCCAAATTGATGTTTGGGAAATTGTTGGGTGATTGATACCGCTAGCTTTTCAGCATCGCCGTATCGTCCATTTTGATAATACTCAAAGAGACTACCTAGTTGCTGTCGAGATGGGCCATTTAAACTATTTAAGTTGTTTTTCATTATCATTAATAAGCAAAATGCATGCCATTTGTTAGCTGTCAGATAGCCTCTCAGAAGCAAACCATAAAATTTTTAGCTGCTTCCTTTATGAAAAGACTGAATAAGTTGTTGTTGTTTGTTTTTCTGGTATAAGGTCATAGAGTTTATTGATGTGGTCATAAATATCACTCAGATATTCTTCAGTAGTTAGGTTTTCTTCTTCCTCATCCTCTTGTTCTTCTTCTATCTCTTGCTCATCCTCTTCACAAGGGCTCCAGAACTTAAAGTCTTCAGGATTGTGATGCTCTGTAATGTACCAACGCTTAGCATTAACATCCCACAGAGCCCCCCTATCTTATTCACGATAGTATTTTCGTGAAAATCTACCTCAAGGTAAGTTCTTCCTGAATGTTTTTTTCATTAGAAGATATTGTAAACAAAGGAACTTTATACTGGATAACCGATTTATCTGGTTCAGGTAAAACTACTATTGCTGAAGTTCTCTATAAGCATGTTAAATTAAAATATTCTAATACAATTCTTTTAGATGGAGATATTTTAAGAGAGGTATTAGGTTGCAAGGATATAAGCTATGATAAGGAATCAAGGAAAAACTTAGCTATGCAATATTCAAGACTATCTAAGCTTTTTACTGATCAAGGCATCAATGTCATTTTTGCAACTATATCTATGTTTGAAGAGGTAAGAGCTTGGAATAGAGGTAATATAAGTAAATATATAGAAATATATTTAAAAGTTTCTTTAAATAAAATACTAGAGAAGGATAAAAACCAATTATTTAGTAAAGCATTAAGAAAAGAGGAAAGAAATGTAGTAGGAGTTGATATTAAAATTGAAGAACCAAAAAATCCTGATATAATATTAAATAATGACATGAAGGTATCTATACCTAATCTTGCAATAGAATTGATAGAGAAGCTTAAGTTAATAAATTTAAAATAAATTATGATAAAAAAATTGAATAACTCATTAGTTTATATACCTATGAGAGCAGATGTTGTTAACCCTACACTTATAAATATAATACAGAAGGGAGCTAGCCTTGGATCTGTTGTAATTGGATTGTTAACTGACGAAGCAATATGCAGTTATACAAGACCTCCACAGTTGTCATACTCTGAAAGAGAAAGTGTCTTAAAATATCTTAAAAATATAGATAAGATTATTCCACAAGATTCTTTAGACTGTTCTAATAATTTATTAAAACTTAAACCAGATATTCTTCTCCATGGTGATGATTGGAAAGATGGGTTCCAGTCTCAAATTAGAAAAAAAGTAATAAAAACTCTAAATCAATGGGGAGGTAAAGTTATTGAAGTACCGTATGATATAAAAAATAATCAGTCTAAAATAAATAAAATGTCTTCTCAACTCGGAACTACACCTGAAAAAAGAAGGGTGACTTTAAGGAAATTACTGGCAGTTAAAGATATTACTAGAATTACCAAATTTTCACTACACAACATAACAACATCAAATACTCAAGGTACTTTTTAATTTTGTTGTTTTAATTTAATAATTAACTGTAATATTATAACTATGAAAAATAAAACTATTTATATAATTATAGATGCATTAAGATATGATTTATTAGAAAATAAAAATGTTAGAAATATTTTATTTCCTAATATTAGTAAACTAATTAAAAAAGGTTTTATTAAAAAGGCAGTGGCGAACGCTCAGTCAACTCAATTTGTTCTTCCCTCTCTTTTTTCTTCAACCTATCCCTTAGATCATGGTGGCTATAATTATGGAATAAGGAATAGGCGCTCATATATTCAGGATATTAAAAAAAATAAAATAAAAACATATTTGATGTCAACCTGTAATCAAATGGGAGTAGGAAATGGTTATGATAAAGGTTTTGATCATGTTCTAACTACTAATGACTACAGATTAGTTATAGAACAGAAAATAAATAGAACTTTATTATACGAATTTGTACTTTATAAAAAAAAAATATTAAAAAAAAATCAGCTCATAAATAAAATTCAAAAAGAATTTGGCATAACCTTAGATAGAATAATTTCATTTAAAAATGTTAACAAGCAGCTTTGGCCAAAAAAACTTAGACTAATTAACAATAAAATAATTGAAAACAGTCCAAAAGAAAAAAAAATTCTATTTGAGAATCCAGAAATAATTTTAAACAAAATGTTACGTGTTTCAGGAGGAGTTTATTGGCATACTCTTGGAAAAGAAAAATACAATAATTTTGGATTTCAAATTCAAAGAATTTCAACAGCATTTAATTGGAGATTTAAAAACTTTATCAACGAACAAAATTTTTGGCCTTTTTTTAAACTCGGACACTATGCAGTAGCTATTAATGATATAATTTGTAAGATCATTAGAGAAATAGAAAAAATTAAAGAGGATAAATGGCATATTCATATGCATTTTATGGATGTTCATGACCATAGGAGTACAAATAATTTTTTAATTCTTGTTAAGAGGTTTAGATTTTTTTTTAAATGGTTAAGACTTAGAGTTCAGAGTAAAATAGAACATAGATTTTTATATGTATCATCTGTTATGGATGTAGATCAAAATCTAGGAAAACTTTTCAATAGTTTAAAAGAAAATAAAATACTTGATCAAACACTAATTTTAATTACTGCAGATCATGCGAGTTATTATGCAGAAAGTCCTAGAAAAAAATTAAATGTAAAAGATAGAACTCATTATGAAGATCTTGATATACCTTTTATCATGACAAACGTTGGCAACAAACCAAACTCTAATAACCTATGTGGAAGCATAGATATAACAGCAACTTTTCTTAGTAAATTGGGGATTAAATTAAACTCTAAATATAAAGGTGAAAGTATTTTTGATAAAAAAAATACTTGTGTTATTTCAGAGAGCTGTGGATCTGGAGACTCTGATATAATTAGAAAAAATGTATACTTTACCCTTACTACTAATGAGTTTAAAATGATGTCTACTTTAAATAATAAAGAATTGAAAATTGAAAAGCTTTTTAATATTAAAAAAGACCCTAAAGAATTACATAATGTTATGCACAAGAAAATTTACGAAAAAAATTTAAAGTTATTTATAAATTTATTATATTTAAAAAGAAAAGAAATTTTTAAGATCAAAGGTATAAACAAACCATCTTTAAAGAATTGTATCTAGCTATTCAAGAGTTACTTCAAATATGTTAGTTAATAATTCTATTAAAAATTAATTCATGCTTTCTTATATTTAAAATAATTATCTTAGATGAACCCACGAACAATCTTGATAGTCAAAACTCAAAAGTAATTCTGGAAACTTTATCCAATATAAACAAGCAAACTCAGATTACTATAATAGTGACTTCTCATAAAAAAGATATTACTAAGTATGCTTAATATATAAGATATAATTTTAAATATATTTTTTTAAATCAATTTAATAATCATATAAAGAAATATTAAGGTTGCTATATATTTCAAAATTTTTTAATATTTTTATAACTTAGAGTGAATTGAAAACTTATACATTGAATTTTAAAATTTAAATATAGCTTTTCTTTTCGCCTGTTTTGTTTTTAACGGAAGAAATGTTATCTTTATATTTAAACAAATAAACTTCTCTATTAATTGCATAATTAAATTATGAAAGGAACTCTTTATTGGATTACCGGACTTTCTGGATCAGGAAAAACATCAATAGCAAAAATTGTTTACAGTAATTTAAAAAAAGTTAATTCTAACCTGGTCTTTTTAGATGGAGATGTTATGAGAGAAATACTTGATTTAAAAGATATCAGCTATGATTATATTTCAAGAAAAAAGATTGGATACATTTATGCTAAACTATGTAAGCAACTAACAGATCAGGGAATAAGCGTAATTTTTGCTACTATTGCTATGCACCATGAAATCAGAAGTTGGAATAGAGCTAATATTAAAAATTACGTGGAAATTTATATAAAAGCTTCAATAGAATTTCTTATTGAACGGGACAAAAAACAGTTATACAGTAAAGCATTGACCAAAAAAGTAAATAATGTAGTTGGCATAGATATAAAATTGGAAGAACCAATAAATCCTGATATTATATTAATTAATGATAGAAAAGTGTCAGTAGAAACATTGGCATATGAATTAATAAAAAAAATAAATTAATAAATAATAGAATTACTATGAGCACTGCGGATAGAAAAAAAATAGTATACATCCCAATGAGAGCAGACATAATCCATCCAGCACTAATAAATATCATAGAAAAAGGAGCTGCCATTGGGAATGTTGTTATTGGTCTTTTAACAGACGAAGCAATTTGTGAATATACCAGACCGCCACAACTTGATTATGGTGAAAGAGAAAAAGTAATAAAATCTATAAATAATGTTTATAAGGTTGTGGCTCAAAACAGTGTGGATTGTAGTGAAAACATAGGGGAAATGAAACCTGATTATGTTATACATGGTGATGACTGGAAAGAAGGCTTCCAATCTCAAATAAGAAAAAAAGTGTTAAATATCCTTAGTAATTGGAATGGAAAATTGATTGAAGTTTCTTATGATAAAAAAAATAGCTTGGCAAAAATTAATAGGATGTCTTCACAATTAGGAACTACTCCGGAAAAAAGAAGAGTAACTCTGAGAAAGCTATTAGTTTCAAAAGAAATTGTGAGAGTAATAGAGGTACATAATGGTTTAACAGGAAGTCTTTCTGAAACAGTAAATTATACTAAAGATGGCATGATAAAAGAATTTGATTGTATGTGGGCTAGTAGTCTTACTGACGCAACATCTAGAGCAAAACCAGATATTGAAGCTGTAGATATATCAACAAGAATAAGTACAATAAACGAAATATTTGAAGTTACTACTAAACCTTTAATATTTGACGGTGATACTGGAGGCCAAGCAGA
The DNA here is from genome assembly GCA_964428295.1 of uncultured Alphaproteobacteria bacterium. Classification (GTDB taxonomy): domain Bacteria; phylum Pseudomonadota; class Alphaproteobacteria; order TMED109; family TMED109; genus CAYRXL01. The sequence goes on along the minus strand of CAYRXL010000042.1, from coordinate 5,571 downwards.
GCATCTTACTTTTACTATTAAATCTTTAGAAAGGCTAGGAGTTTCTGCGATAGTAATAGAAGATAAAACTGGGCTGAAAAAAAACTCACTTTTAGGAAAAGAAGTAGCCCAAGCTCAGGACAGTATTGAAAACTTTTCAAATAAAATCAGAATAGCTAAAGAAAGTCAAAATACAGAGGATTTTATTATAGCTGCAAGAATAGAAAGCCTAATATTAGAACAAGGAATGGAGGATGCTATAAAAAGAGCCAAATCATACGTAGATTATGGAGCTGATGCTATAGTAATACATTCTAAAAAAAATAATGCAAAAAAAATATTAGAAATTGCTAAAATTTACAATAATAATAAAATTAACAAACACTTATTTTGCATCCCTACCAGTTACAGCCAAACAAAAGAAAAAGCAATGGAAACATTTGGAATCTCTTTTTTAAAAAATAGCAGAGCTCTGGAGGCTGAAAAAAGTTTATTAAGTATTAAGGATATATTAAATTTAATTCCAGGTACTAGGTAATTTTATAAATGTTTGAAAAAAAAAGTTTATTAGACTCTTTCACAAATAATGATATAACTTTTTTTTCTGGGGTTCCGGATAGCTTGTTATCAGACTTTTCTAAAGAATTAAATGCAATAAAAGCGAAAGTAAAGCATATTATATCTCCTAATGAAGGAAATGCATTATCAATAGCGATAGGTGCCTTTATAACTAATAATAAAATTAATGTAGTTTATCTGCAGAACTCAGGTCTAGGTAATTTAATTAACCCTTATTTGTCGCTTGCCCACAGAGACGTGTGGTCTATACCATTATTTTTTGTTATAGGGTGGAGGGGAAGCCATTATGGCAAAGATGAGCCTCAGCATATTCCTCAAGGGGAAATTACAATTAAACTTTTGAAATTTTTAAAAATTAGATTTGAAATAGTTTCTGATAATACAGATCTAGATGATAAGGTAAAAAAATTAAAACAATATGCTGTAAATAATAATTCTGCCGTTGCGCTTATTTTTTATAAAAAGTACATTTCTCCATATAAAAAATTACTAGATTTTAACACTACAAAAAAACAAAAAATTAGTCGTATAGATGCAATAAGAACATTATTAAATCATACTAGTAAAAATGATATAATAATCTCAACAACTGGGAAAACATCTAGAGAACTATATCTTCTTAGAAAAAGAAAAGAAGTAAATGTAAAAAGTCTTTATGTAGTTGGAGGTATGGGACATGCCTCATCTATAGCTTTAGGAATAATGGAAAATATTAAAAATAGAAAAATATTTTTGTTAGATGGAGATGGAGCAATACTCATGCATATGGGGGTGTTATCTTTATTAGGAAGGCAAAAAAATAATATTTTTTTTCATATACTTCTCAATAATGAATCTCATGACTCTGTGGGGGGACAACCTACATCCATTCAAAATATTAACATGAAATTACTGTCAGATGCTTTCAACTATGACAGTTTTGTAGAGTTAAAAAGTTTAAATTCAATTAATACTTATTTTACTAAATCAAATAAAATTAAATTTTCAAATTTATTAAATATAAAAATATCAAGTGGCTCCGAACCTAATCTACCAAGACCAAATAAACATCCGTCTTTAAATTTTAAAGAATTTAAAAAAATAGTAGCTGGTCGTAATAAAATATGAAGGGAATAATTATAGCAGCGGGCTTAGGGTCGAGAATGGCTGAATTTACAGCAGATAATCCAAAATGCTTTCTTAAAGTAGGAAAAAAATCATTATTAGAATGGAGCTACAAACATCTTAGTGAAGCTGGATGTAAAGAAATTTATGTAATTACCGGACATATGCATAATAAAATTAAAGAGCTTGGTTACAAGACAATTATTAATAAAAATTATAAAGAAAATAATATTCTACATTCTCTCTTTCATGCAAGACACTTATTAAATAGTGAAATTATGATTTCTTATTCAGATATATATGTAGAACCACAGATATATATAGAATTAAAAAAAAAAAATAATGATATAGTAGTGACAATGGACAAAGACTGGGAAGAGTATTACAAAAATAGGGACGGAGTTCCTTTATCTCAGTCTGAAAAGGTAGAATTAAAAAATAGCATTGTAACCGATATCGGCAAGCATGTAGAAATTAAAAAGAATAAAAAGTATTATGAATTTATTGGTTTATTTAAGCTTTCTAATAAAGGTTGCAAAATTGTAAAGGATTTATTTGATGATTTAAATTTTAAATTTAATAAGGAAGATAAGTTTATATATAATACTACTTGGCATAAAGCATATATTACTGATTTTTTTCATTATATGATCAAAAGTAAAAAAGGTACAATACATCCACACATAATTTCAAAATGCTGGGCTGAATTTGATACAAACAAAGATTATTTAAGATTAAATGAAGTTATTAAAACCCAAAAATTAAATTCAGTTGTATAATAAATGAAAACAATATCTTTAAATCTGCCTGAAATTATATTTACCACGAATAGTATAGATTTAATAAAAAAAGAAATAGGAAATCATACCTGTATTGTATTTACAAGCAAATATTGGACAGATAATATTTTTTTCAAGAATTTAAAAAAAAATATAAAATTTTTAGATATCATTCAAAATATAGATCCCAACCCAGAAATTAATAAAGTCTTTGACATATCTTTAAATCTACAAGATGTATCATTTGTATTATGCATAGGTGGAGGAAGTGTAATTGATTTTACTAAAGCAGTTTTAGCATTTAATAGTATAAAAAAAAATAAGAAATCTTTTAAAAAAATAATAGCTTCTAATAAAACGTTTGATGCATTGAATATTCCAAAGATATTAGCTGTTCCAACAACTTCTGGCACTGGATCCGAAATAAACTCATGGGGAACGATTTGGGATAATGGAAAAAAATATTCTGTTTCAGGAAAAAAACTATTGCCTAGTGTTGTTATTTTTGATGAAAACTTATGTAAATCAATGCCAATTTCTTTAACCATTTCCTCTGGACTTGATGCATTGTCACATGCATTTGAGTCTATATGGAACAAAAATCATAACCCATTTATTGATGAAATTGCTAAATTAGCGATTAAAAAAATTAGAAAGTACTTACCTCTTACATTAAAAAAACCTAGAAATGGTATGTATAGAAGAGAAATGCAAATGGCAGCTTTCTTAGCAGGAATAGCTATGTCAAAAACAAAAACTGCTATATGCCATTCTATAAGTTACCCATTAACTTCTATATTTGGACTACCTCATGGGATTGCTAGTTCTTTGACTTTATCAGAAGTTTCCAAACTAAATTTAAAAAAAAATGAAAACAGAATTTCTATTATTAGTCAGGCTATGGGTTGTTCAAACGAAAATTTAGAGTCTTGTCTAATAACTTTTTTTAAAAAAATAAACTATGTTAAGTACTTAGAACCAATAAAAAATGTAAAAATAAATAATAAAATAAACTTTATTAATGCAGCTAGATTAAAAAATAGTCTGGTTGACGTAACAAATACAGAAGCTTCGAAAATAGTTAAAAATTGCATTAAAAATTATATAAAATAATTAGAAATAAATTTGCTTGTGCAAAAAATATATTCTGGTTCTTATAATACAGCAGATGATG
>CAYRXL010000042.1:0-1946 GCA_964428295.1 uncultured Alphaproteobacteria bacterium | reverse complement strand
TAATTATTATTTAGATGGAGGGGTAGTACCTACTTCTCCATACTTGCTATCGTATATTTCCTGTGGCACCCTGAATAGCTTCTCTATTTCTCCTAGCTTGTGCGTAGCTTTGACGTATTCTACTGCGTCAGCTTCGTTATAAACATTACAGTTTCTTTCTCCATTAAAGTAGGACAACCCATTATCTACTTTGATTGTATCTTGTTCTAGGTAGGGAGCATCAATTAAAATAGGTAAAACAAATAATCTCAACAGAAGATTAGAAGAAGCTCAAGAAGAAGTAAAAGGAACAAGTCTAATAGCTTGTCTACTTACATTAGAATACACGTAATTATGAAGCTCACCTGTAGTAATTTTTTTGTCTTTATTTTTGTCTGCATCACCTTCTAATCCTTTCATCAGAAAGTAACTAAAGAGTCCATGGTTTGCTTCTGGAAGAGCGCTTGAAATCTCTGAACCTGATGATGCACTAAAGACAGTAAAACTTTCAGGAATACTATCTTCTTCATAAACAATGGTGATAGGTCGTGCATCAGCAAGCATCATATCTTGTTCTCTGGTTTGACCTGAATAACATGCATCAAGAAAGATGGTAACAGATTTAGGATTCATATTTTTTATGGTCTTAAATATGTCAGAACGTAACAGAGCAGTGTCTTCTAAATAGTCTGTTACTCCATCATAGGGCAAGAGATAGAGTTCTTTACCATCTGGAGTTGCTAACCCGTGCCCAGCAAAGAAAATATAAACATCAGATTGATTGGTTGAGCTATAGCCTTTAAGCCACTTTTTAAGTGCCAGTCTAATTTCTATAATAGTTGCCTCATCATTTCGCAAAGTTTTAATGTTTTCTTCTGGAATGCCAAGAATATTTTCAGCAAAATCAGTGAAATAGTTAGCGTCTCTATCAGCATATTTTGCTTCATGTGTTTCTTTATACTTACCTATACCAATAATTAATGCAAAACCATTTTTATTTCTTTTTCCCTTGATATTAAGAGGATTGAGTGACGTAAAGCTAAATACTTTTTCTTTTTTTATGTTTTCCCTTTCAAGTTTGACGAGTTTTTGATTGGTTAGCCCAGAGTTATCAGTTGCTTCAATAATTACTTCAATGCCGTCCTGAGGAACAAATAAATTATGTTCGAAAGAACCATCATTAGAAACATTGACTCTCTGTCCATCAATCGTTAATTCTGCAACTTCAATATTATCTAAAACTACTCCTTCTACTGTACCTTGTTTACCTTGAACAATGGAAGAGGTAATTGCTATTTGAGGAAGTTCTACATCGGAGGTGATACGTTCTTTTTCTTCTTTCTTTTGTGCTTTTAGTTCTGCGAGCTCTCTTTCTGCTTTTTCCTTTTCCCTCTGAAGCTGTTTTCTTTCTTTTTCAGCTAGTTCTCTTTTACGTCTTTCTTCTAAACTTTTTCTTCTTTCTCTTTCTAAAGCTTCTTGGTTTGCTTCATTCTGTTTATCATAACTAGAGTTATTATTAACTACAACAGAATCTTCATATTCCCCTTTTGCATATTTTTTACCTGATACCCATTCCCAATCTTTCCATTGTCCATCCCATACTCTTCCATCAACAAAGAAATAAGTTCCTTGACCATTACTTTTATCGTCCTTAAATTCTCCTAAGTATTTATCTCCATTAGCCCAGGTATAAGTTCCCTGACCATGTCCTTTACCATCTTTATGTTCCCCTGTGTATGTATCTCCTTTCCATCGATTTTCTGCAAGATAATAATAAGTTCCATGACCACTAATGCTGTCATCTTTCCATTCTCCTACATATTTATCTCCACTAGACCAGATATAAGTTCCATGACCATGTTTTTCACCATGTTTGAATTCTCCTACATACTTATTTCCTTCAAATACATCATCAGTAAGAATAATTTTTCCTTCACAGTCATGCCAACTAGAAGGAGTTGAGAAAA
>CAYRXL010000041.1:8271-13930 GCA_964428295.1 uncultured Alphaproteobacteria bacterium | reverse complement strand
CTTCCCTTTTAATAGGACTGATACAAACATTTGCTATATCACTTGATTATTCTCTAAACGATCTCATTGAATTTCTTGGTTTTTCATTGGATGCAGAAAGTTTATGGCGTATTTTTGTCGATCTGACTATTGCTACACTAGCTCCAATACTTCCGTATTTACTTCTAGTGGTAATGCTTATAGCTACACCACGTGGTTTATTCGGTACAAGGGACGTATAATATGCTATCATCCTTAAGATCAATTTCATCATGGATAGTTTTAGGTGCCCATGCGGCATTAGTGCCTATGGTGTTTGTTTCCTATATTGCACTTACTCTTCTCTCAAAAATGGGGGTGCTGGTAATGTTTACAGTTGCATACAATATGTTACTGGGACAAGGAGGAATGCTTTCCTTTGGCCATGCTATATATTTTGGGTTTGCTGGATATGTTTCTGTGCACGTCTTAAATGGAATAGGTGAAGAATTCATTCCTTATTTTCCAATAGTTCTATTTCCTATTATAGGAGCTATAGTTGGAGCTTTTCTAGGAGTAATTATAGGATACCTTTCTACACGTAGAGCAGGAACTGCTTTTGCCATGATCTCCTTAGGTTTCTGTGAAATGGCTACTGCTTTAACATTAATTTTTGTTATATTTTTTAATGGTGAAGATGGTATTCAAACTGATAGAGTTGTAGGACCTGAGCCAATAGGAATTTCTTTTGGTCCTCAAATAGAAGTTTATTATTTAATATTATTTTGGACATTGCTTACTGTCGCACTAATGTTTCTTCTTACAAAAACACCTTTTGGAAGAATGAGTAATGCTGTTAGAGACAATCCTGAAAGAGCCGCATTTATAGGATATAACGTTAGACACGTTCGATGGATAGCCTTCACTTTATCAGCGACATTTGCCGGGGCAGCAGGAAGTCTTCACGCTATTAATTATGAGCACATTGGATTTGAATCAGTTAGTATAGTCCAGTCAGGACAAGTTTTATTTATGGCATATATCGGGGGTGTAGGGCATTTATTAGGTCCCGTCATAGTAGCTTTTGCCCCTGGCGGATTAGCTGGTCTTATTGTAATGCATAGTCCTATAGCTAGAACCAACAAATCATTATTATTAACGTTAATTAAACCTTATTCATCTGCAATTGGAAGTACCCTAATAGCTGTAATTGGGTTAATTGGAATTATAGAAATGCTTTATTTTAAATCTCTTATATCAAAAGGTGAAGGTGAAGTTATTATCTTTTGGACAGAATTTAATGCAAACGGGATTACTTCTTGGTTAATGTTCTCAGTATTAATACTATCTGGAATATATCTATGCAAAATTTCTTATCCTAAAGCAAGAGAAGGATGGGATAACGCTATCTCTGTAGTAAAAACGGAGATTAGCTCATGACAGATATTTTAAAATTATCAAACGTATCAAAATCATTTGGACCAGCTCAAATTATTAAAAACCTTAGTTTGAATATCAAACAAGGAGAAAAACACGCAATAATTGGACCTAATGGAGCAGGCAAATCTACATTATTTCACCTGATAACTGGATACCACAAACTTACTACTGGAAATATTGTATTAGACAACGAAGATATCAGCAACCTTGATACACATGCAATTAACAGAAAAGGCCTTGCAAGAAGCTTTCAGGTCACAAATATATTTCCTAGAATGACAGTTGCAGAAAACATTAGATGTGGAATGTTATGGTCAAAAAATTTAAAATATTCAATTTTTAGATTAGTAGATAAGGATAACAACCTAAATGATGAAACTAATAATATTTTAGAAAAACTAAGTTTAAAACATTGTGCTCATATTCCAGCAGGACTTCTTTCCTATGCAGACCAACGTGCCTTAGAAATTGGAATAACTATAGCAAGCGGAGCAAAAACTATAATGCTAGATGAACCAACTGCAGGTATGTCAAATACAGAAACAGCCCGTGCTGTATCATTGATAAAAAAAATATCAGAAAAAAGAACTTTGATAATTGTTGAACATGATATGGGGGTCGTATTTGATCTTGCAGATAGAATATCTGTTTTAGTTTATGGAGAAATAATTTGTACAGACAAACCTGAGAATGTAAGAAAGAATAAAGCAGTCCAAGAAGCATATCTTGGCTCAAACGGAAACAAGTAGCCATGTTAAAAATTAAAAATCTCAATGCCTATTATGGAAAATCTCATATTATAAGAAATGTAGATTTAGATATAGAAAAAGGAGAAATAGTATCACTTCTAGGACGAAATGGTGTAGGAAGATCAACATTAGTTAAATCTGTAATGGGTATTGTTCCTCCTTCTGGATCTATTAAATTTAAGAACGAAGAGATTGCAGGGTTAGAGACTCATAACATAGCTCTTAGAGGTATCGGATATGTACCTGAAAATAGAGATATTTTTCCAACTCTAACAGTAAAAGAAAATCTATTGTTAGGAACTAAGGATACCAGAGTGAAAGGAAAGTGGAGCTTAGATGAGTTATTCTCCCTTTTTCCAAACTTAAAAGAAAGACAAGACGTACTAGGTGGAGCAATCTCTGGAGGAGAACAACAAATGCTTACTATGTGTAGATGTCTAATAGGAGATCCTGATCTTATAATGGTAGACGAACCAACAGAAGGCTTATCGCCCCAAATGATAGATAAAGTTTCAGAACTCTTGAAAAAAATTTCTAAGAAAGGAATATCCATCCTACTAGTAGAACAAAAATTAACTATAGCACTAAAATTGTCCAACAAAGTATACCTTATGGGACACGGAGGAATTGTTTTTAAAGGAACTCCAAAAGAATTAAAGAATAACATTTCTATCCGAAAAGAATGGTTAGAAGTTTAATCTATTTCAAAATCTAAGGAATTCTCATTGTCCATACTTAAAAATCTTAAAATATTAGATCTATCAAGATATGTAGCAGGACCACATTGCACAATGATTCTTTCAGAATTAGGTGCAGAAGTAATCAAAATTGAAAAATGTGAAGAAGGTGATGAGCTTAGAACAGTTGGTCCCAGCATAAACGGGATATCTCTTTGGTCAGCAGTATTAAATAGAAGCAAAAAATCTTTAACGCTAGACATCAAAAATATTAAAGGAAGAGAAATTCTGCTAGAATTAATAAGACAAGCTGATGTATTAATAGAAAATTTTAGACCTGGAATAATGGAAAAGTTCGGTTTAGAATGGAAAACATTAAAAAGTATAAATCCTAAAATCATAATGGCAAGAATATCAGGATATGGGCAAGAAACTCGTGAAAATAGACAGGCATTTGATTCTACCGTTCAAGCTGAAACTGGCTTAATGCACATAAGCGGAAACGACCATGAACCTGTTATGATTGGCACTGTACTTCTTGATTATACAACAGGTCTTAATATGGCTATAGGAATTTTATCAGCATTATACAACAGAAACTTAACTGGAAAAGGACAACTAGTGGAATGTTCTCTTTCTGATGCTGCCTTATCTATTTCTATGAATGCAGTTCCAGACTTTTATTTAAATAAGAAGAACTTTATACAAATGGGTAATAGGGATAGATTTACTGTTCCTTCAAACACTTTTAAAGCTAAAAATGGCCATATACATATTATGGCAGGTAGCAACGATAGATTTTATAAACTACTAGAGGCCATGAATATGTCCAGATATAAAAATAATAAAAAGTTTAGTACTCCAGAAAATAGAAAAAATAATCAATAACTGGACAACAAATCACAATGTGGAATACTTAGGCAAAAAACTATCAAAAGCAAATGTTCCGTGGGGTCAAGTAAAAACTCTAGGTGATTATCTAAAATCACCTCATGCTAGAAGAAGCATGGTTAATGCTAGTATAAAAAATAAAAGAATTTTAGTGCCTAAGGTTCCAATAAATTTCCCTGAACAGAAGTATAAAATTAATAGGGTTATGCCTGCTTTAGGAGAAAATAATAATATTATATTACAAAAATTCTTAGGATTAAGCCTAAAAAAAATAAAAGCCTTAGAAAAGGATAAAATAATCAATAAAAAGTAAAAAGTACTTACTTTATTTTCTTGGAGAATAGATTGAAGGCTTAAGTAATATGTTTCTCTCTTCACTAATAGATTCTCTTTGAAAGTCTTTCATTTCTTTGTTTTTTCCTAACTCTATATTTTCTAATATTGAATTTAAGTCTTTATAAGAAAATATTTGTACTATCTCATTGGGATTAGAAAATTCTGATATCCAGATACCAATTCTCATAATATTTGTATTTTCAGAAATAGATTCTTCTGTTGATAAAAGATAGTTTACCCATTTTTTCCATTTTCCTACTTTTAGTCTTGTAAATCTTAATTCATAAATATTGTTTTCAGTCTTTGGTTGAGCGGTTTTTCCTGACAATAATCTAAGCAGTCTAATCTTTTGAGATATAATATAAGGTGCTACAAGTGGAACAAATTCAGTTTGCCATTCTTTCTTTGCAGCAAGCTTAGTCCTCATATTTCTCATTTCTTCAGCATTAGGATAACTCCACATGTGAACATATCTATGTAATAAACCAAATTCACTATACCAGTGTCCCTCTAACTTTCCGTAAGTATTACCCTCTCCTCTTATTCTTCTTGCTATCGTTCCACTAGCATCCACAACTTTTTTAGTAGCTCCAGGCTGTATTTTGTACATTCTTAATTCATAAACCATAATTTACTCTTCAAAAAAATTTATATTAATAATATATTAAATCATTTTATACATAAATTTAAGGAAAAATCTAATGAGATTGAGACAAATTGTAATTGCATCTAAATATATCAAAAAAGCAGAAAATCTATATTTAGACAAATTAAAATTAAACCATAAGTATAAAGATCCAGAAATTAAAATATTTGGATTACAAAATATTGTTAGCCCAGTAGGCAATGATTTTTTGGAAATTATATCACCTATAAAAAAAGATACATCAGTTGAGAGATTTATTAACAAATTTGGAGATATGCATGGATATATGATAATTCTTCAAGTTAATAATGCCTTAATATACAGAAATAAGTTAAAGGATATGGGACTTAGAAAAATTTGGGAATATAACAATAGTGACTATATTTCTACACATTATCATCCAAAAGACTTTAACAATGTTTTATTATCCATAGATAGCACACCAGGAAATGATTACAAAAATAAAAGATGCAGTTGGCCTCCTGCAGGGAAAGACTGGTTAGAAAAATCATCAGATAGTATTTATAAAGGATATAAAAGTATATCCTTAGCAGTACAAGATCCAGAAGAATCAGCTTCGTATTGGTGTAGCGTACTAGGAATACCAAAAAATAAAGACGACATTTGCACAATTCTATTACAAAATGCATCAATCAAATTCAAGAAATCTACAAACTACCAATTTGGATTAATAAGTGCTACTATATCATTGAATAAGTTAAATAAAGACATTACAGTATTTTCAGCCAAGAACAAAACTTCTTTGAAAGTGAACGTAGAATAAGAATACAACTGCTATTTACGCCACCATGCCAATTCTTGATTTAGCTTCTAGATATTCCTCACTTATTCCGTTGAATGATCACTGGTTTGCATACTTTAGGAAATATTTACAAGCTGTTGAAGATTATATAGAACGCTATAAATCTTTCGTTATTTTAAATACTCTCCCTATGCCAAAT
>CAYRXL010000041.1:3965-8261 GCA_964428295.1 uncultured Alphaproteobacteria bacterium | reverse complement strand
CATGCTTTCTTTTTATCCATACCATCTGTACTGCTAAAATCCATTTTCGACGGATCGCTAGTAGGAAGATTTTCAGGATCGAATCCTACTGCTGCTAAGGATGGTTTTAGGTAATTACCCTTAACACCAGTAATTAAATCAGTATAAACAATATCATCTGCATAGTACTTCGTAATAGCCTCTTTATATCTGTCGGAAGCATTTGCTTCAGAAGTTGCTATAAAGGCTGAGCCTATATATCCAAAATCAGCTCCTGCTGCTAAAGCGGAAAGTATAGCTTGCCCCGTAGTTATAGATCCAGACAAAGCAACAGGACCATTAAACCATTCTCTTATTTCTTGTATTAAAGCAAAAGGAGATTGCACACCAGCATGCCCACCAGCACCTGCAGCAACAGCTACAAGCCCATCTGAACCTTTTTCTATAGCTTTATTGGCAAATCTATTATTAATAACATCATGTAAAACGATTCCACCATAACTATGAACAGCATCATAAACTTCTGGACGAGCACCTAATGAAGTAATTACTATGGGAACCTTATATTTAACAGTAAGATTTAAATCATGTTCAATCCTATCATTAGATTTATGTACTATTAGATTTATAGCAAACGGAGCAGCAGGATTATCTACATTTTTTGTATTAAATGCTTCAAGTTCTTTAGAAATTTGATCTAGCCACTCATCTAGTACTTCTTTAGGCCTAGCATTTAAAGAAGGAAAGGATCCAATCACTCCTGCTTTACATTGAGCTAAAACCAAATTCGGATTAGATATTATAAAAAGTGGAGCTCCTATCGCAGGTATTTTTAAAACTCTTCTGATTTTATCCATTTTCATAGAAATATCCTTTAATAAAATATATATTTAATATAAATTGCTCTAAATCTAACGATTTTTCAACAGGTTTATAGAATTTCTATTAAAAATTATTTATTATATAGGTTAAGCTCTTAAAAACTATCATTAATTAAGCAAGGAATAAAAATGAATAATGAATTAAAAATCGAGAAAGAAAATGATATTTTAACGATAACTCTAAATAGACCTGAGAGGAGAAATGCTCTAAGTAAAAGTATGCTTGAAAAACTTCTAGAAGTATTATTAGAAGCTTATAATAATCCTACTCTTAGAGCTCTTATATTAACAGGATCTGAAGAAGCATTCTGTGCAGGTGGAGACGTTAAAGATATGGCAAAAGAAGAATCAGATACTAGAACACTACAAGAAAAATCTAATAATTTAAGAAGGTATATGGAAACCTCTAAATTATTACATACTATGCCCGCTATTACCATAGCAATACTTCCTGGTGCAGCCGCAGGTGCAGGTCTTTCACTAGCTTTAGCGTGTGACTTACGAATTGCATCCAAAAACGCTAAACTTACTACTGCCTTTGCTAAGGTAGGATTTTCAGGAGATTTTGGTGGAAGTTACTATCTTACCCAACTGGTAGGAACAGCAAAAGCAAGAGAATTATACTACTTAGCTGAAGTATTAAGTGCAGAACAAGCTAAAGAATTAGGAATTATTAACAAAGTAGTCGAACAAAACTCACTTAAAACACAAACAAAAGATATAATAGAAAAAATACTAGAATCTCCTCCTATAGCTCTTAAATATATGAAAAAGAATATGAATATCGCCGAGAAAGGAGATCTAAATATTTCGCTAGACAACGAGGCTATACATCATACGATTTGTGGCCAAACAGAGGACCATAAAAACGCTGCTATAGCAATCAAAGAAAAGGTAAAACCTATTTTTAAAGGACGTTAAGTTATTTTAATTCTTTCTTTTTAAAAAACTTTCTAATGCTTTTTGATGCTCTGGATCATTGTGACATACACCTTGAAAAACAGCACAAAGATCAAGAAAGTCAGACAATTGTAGTCTTGATGCCATGTTTAGTAATCTCTTAGTATATCTTAAAGCTACTTTAGGCTTTTTAGAGATCTCTTCAGCAAGTTTTATCGACTCACTCATAAGATTTTTATCTGATGTAAGTTTCAAAATTAATCCCAAGCTTAGAGCTTCTTTTGCTGAAATTGATTTGCCGGTAAAAGTTAACTCTGCAGCTTTTTGGTATCCAATAATTTTTTGCAAAAAATAAGCCCCTCCATCTCCAGGTATAATTCCTAAATTAATAAAACTTTCAGCAAAAGAGGCAGATCTACCAGCAATCCTTATATCACACATACATGCCAAATCACATCCAGCCCCTATAGCTGGACCATTAACGGCAGCTATAGTAGGAATTTCTATTCCTTCCATTACTTTAGGAATGGTCTGTATACCCTGTCTGTACTTATCTTCTATCTCGTTAACTTTACCGCTAAAAATACTTTTTCTATCTTTCATGTCTTTTATATTTCCTCCAGAAGAAAAAGCCTTTCCTTTGCCAGTAATTATAAGCACAGATATATTAGTATTAATATTTACCCATTTAGCTGTAGCTTTAATATCCTTTATTAAGTTAGAGCCAGTAAGAGCATTTCTTATATCATCTCTGTTAAAATACAATGTAGCCACACCGTTTTTACATGTTAATACAGAATCCTTTAAATTTAATTTTTCCATTTTATATCTCTTCAATCTTAATTAATATAGTATAATTATATCCTTTTTAAGAGTTTTTCCACTCTCTCTTTGTAACATTTATGGCTAATAACTCTAAATTGATAATAATATTAAATTATATTACATTTTAAGAATATAGCTTGATAAAAGTAGTGTTTTTTCATTAATGAAAAAATTTACTAGTAGTATTAGTAAGTGATGATATATTTACTCATCTATTTTGGGAGTAGTAATGAGAATTAGAAACATACTATATGTTACATTTTTCTATACATGTTTAATAAATTTAAATTACTCAAAAGCAAAAGATTCTGATTTTATTACAATAGGCACCTTGCTACCGTACTCAGGAGTATATACACTTCTTGGAGAAGAAATAACTAATGCATTGGAGTTATCTTTCACTGAAGTAAACTATACAGTAAAAGGCAAAACTTTAAAGATAGTTAAAGCTGATACAGAAGTAAAACCTAACATAGCACTCCAAAAGGCTAGAAAATTAATATCATCAAATAAAGTTGATATTTTAGTTGGTCCCGTCTCTTCCTCAGTGGCTTTAGCAATAAGAGATTTAGTTGTGCAAACTAGAACTCCTCTAATCATTCCAAATGCAGGCGCAAATATTATTACAGGAAAAAAATGTTCTAAATTTATTACTAGAATGTCTTTTAGTAATTATCAAATTAATGCCCCCATGGGTAAATGGATAGCCAATCAAGGAATTGAAAAAGTTTTTCTACTCGCACCGAATTACACTGCTGGAAAAGAACAGATGAACGCATTTAAAAATAACTTTATATCTTCAGGAGGAACCATAGTAGGAGAAGAATATACTCCTTTTAGAAAAACTAAGGATTTTGCACCGTATTTGGCAAGAATTAAAGAAAGCAAAGCGGAAGCATTATATGTTTTTTATGCAGGTGGAGCAGCTATTAACTTTATAAAACAATCTCACTCTTTTGGATTAGAAAAAGACATGAAAATATTTGGTGCTGGATGGACAACATCACCCTTATTTATTCCAGCTCAAAAAGATGCAGCCCTTGGTTTTATAGGCGCATTAAATTATGTTCCTTCCATAAAAAATCAAGAAAATATAAATTTTAAAGATGCTTACAAGGAAAAATATGGAAGAACACCTTCTGAATTTGCAGTGCAAGGGTATGATACAGGCAAATTAATTATTAAAGCTTTACAAAGTTTAGACAGTAAGATAGACAACAAAGAAAAGCTAGCTAATCATTTAAGAAGCATATCTTTTAAAAGTCCCAGAGGACCTATAAAAATAGATCCAAAGACTAATAATATAATCCAAAATGTGTACATATTCAAAGTTATAAAGGCTACTAATCTTCCTAAATTAGAAATAATAGACACCATCGAAGCAGTAAGAGATCCAGGAAAAGGTTGCAACATCCAAGAATAGTATGTTTTTTATTCAAATATTAAATGCCCTACAATTTTCTATGACCTTATTTATATTGGCCGTAGGCTTAACTATTATTTTTGGATTAATGAAGATTGTCAATTTAGCCCACGGTAGTCTTTATATGTTAGGCGCCTATGTTGGATTATCCATTTGGCGACTATTTGATTCTTTTTGGTTGGCATTATGCATAGCTCCTCTGATAACGTCGTTAATTGGTTCTTTTTTATACTATTTGTTATTCAGAAAAATTAGAAATTCAGACCCCATGAGGCAAGTGTTACTAAC
>CAYRXL010000041.1:0-3955 GCA_964428295.1 uncultured Alphaproteobacteria bacterium | reverse complement strand
AGCTCCTAATCTATTATCTGGCCACACCATGATATCAGGAGAGCCATATCCTATATATAGGATCTTTGTTATTTTTATAGGATTATTAATATTAGTTATACTCTACTTGATATTAGAAAACACAAAACTTGGAGCTAAAGTTAGAGCCTCAGTTGATGATCATGAAACAGCACAATTATTGAAGATTAATACAGATAAAGTTTTATTTTATATATTTTCTTTAGGATGTGGCTTAGCAGGGTTAGCTGGAATTACCGTAGCACCTATTCTAGGAGTTGAACCTGGAATGGATATGGAAATTCTAGTACTTACTCTAATAGTAGTAGTAGTTGGTGGTCCAGGAAGCCTCATTGGTTCACTTTTTGGAGCATTGCTGATTGGATTTGTAGACAGTTTTGGAAAAGTTTATATTCCTGAATTAGCTCAAATTATTATTTACGCTGTCATGGTAGTTACATTGCTTTTTAGACCAGAAGGACTATATAAAAAATCATGAAAACTGTAAATTACAATCCAAAATTGCGATTATATGTATTTTTAATTCTAATCACCATGGCAGTATTTTTTAACTTGTTAGGTTCATATTTTACTAAATTTTTTGTTTCTGAGTTAATAATATTATCTATTTTTGCCTTAAGTCTAGATTTTATAGCATCGCGGGGGGGCATGGTATCTTTAGGTCATGCAATGTTTCTGGGAATAGGAGCTTATTGCACCGCTTTCCTAAGCATTCAACTAGAGATAAATCCTTTTTTATCAACTATTTTAGCATTTTTTATAGGTAATATTTTTGGTTTAATTATTGGAAATTTTATTGTATCCACTGGCGGTATTTTCTTTATTATGATTTCTTTAGCACTAGGGGAAATGTTTCATTCATGGGTTTTTACTAGTGATTACTTAGGAGGATCTGATGGTATAACAGGTATACCAAGGCCCAGTATGGCTAAAATTGGTTTAGACACAAATGACCCATTAATTTTTTCCTTCTATACTATACTTTGGTTAATAATAACCTACACTTTTCTTGCTAGATTAGCCGACTCTCCATTTGGTAGAATGCTAGACGCCATTAGACAAAATCAAAATAGAGTCTCTTCCATTGGTGGAGCTACAAAAACTTATAAAACCTTTTCATTTTCAATCTCTGCTGGAGTAGCTGCTTTATCAGGATCTCTATACTCTCAACTTAATGGATTTATATCACCAGAATTAACTCATTGGACAGTATCTGGAGAAGGACTAATCATGATAATTATCGGTGGCATTGGATCAATGTCGGGTGCACTTATGGGAGCTACAGTTGTACATACTCTACAACATGAAATTTCAAATCTAATAAATTGGTGGATGTTAGTAATTGGACTTCTATTTATATTCATAGTCTTATTCATGGAAAAAGGACTCTGGGGAGTGCTAGAACGTGTATACAATTTGTTATCTAAGAAAAGCAATAAATGCAAATAGTCTTTGAAAATCTATATAAAAGCTTTGGAGCAGTCAATGTTTTAAACAACATTAGTATTAAATCTAACAAAAGAGAATGTATAGGTATAATAGGACCAAACGGCGCTGGTAAAAGCACTCTATTTAAAATAATATCTGGAAATTTAAAACAGGATTCTGGTAATATATTAATTAATAACATTAATATCAATAAAAGAAGCAACGAAGAAAGAGCTAGGCTAGGAATCTCACAAAGCTTCCAAAAAAATTCACTATTCCCTGAAATGACAGTGCTTGAGAGTCTCATGCTAGCGTCTTGTAATAAATTTAAAATTGCCTTTAACATGTTTAAACCCTTCAATAAGTATGAGCACATACTCAATCATTGTAAAAAAATAGCACATTACATAGGACTCACTCCGCATTTAAATGTTAAGTCTGAGGAATTATCTTATGGTCTTCAACGTCAACTTGAAATTGGAATAGCTGTGGCCAACGATCCTCAACTCTTGCTATTAGATGAACCCACAGCAGGCATGAGTCAATATGAAACTAAAAGAATCATAAAACTAATAAAAAGTCTAAGCAAAAAATATACGATTTTAATAGTAGAACATGACATGGAAGTAGTTTTTAACCTAGCTGATAGAATATGTGTTCTAGACCAAGGAAATTTAATATTTGAAGGAAGTTCAATGGAAGTAAAAAGATCACAATTAGTACAAAAACGATATTTAGGAATTTAGGATGAAAGTTCCTTTGCTTAAACTTGAAAAAGTGAATGTTTTCTATGCAAAAAGTCACATCCTCCAAGGAATAGATCTTAAAGCATATAAATCTAGCTGTTTAGCATTGTTAGGCAGAAATGGTGCAGGAAAAACTACCACACTAAGAGCTATAGTAAATTTAAAGAAAATTCATTCTGGAAATATAATATATGATAATATTGAAATAGGAAAAATGACTACATATGAAATAGCAAAAATGGGTATTACAATGATTCCTGAAAACAGAGGAATGTTTTACTCGTTAACAGTAAAAGAAAACTTTGAAATTTTGGATCACTCTAAAACAAAAAGTACTATTTGGAATGTTGACACAGTCCTAGAAAAATTAAAGCCATTAAAATCAAAATTAAATCATAAAACAAATCAATTATCTGGAGGAGAACAGCAAATGCTCGCAATAGGAAGAGCACTACTAACAGATCCCAAGTTAATTCTACTAGATGAACCTTCTCAAGGATTAGCTCCAAAATTTATTAATAATCTAATATCAATATTATTCGATCTAATTAAAGAAGGGATATCAATAATTATAGTAGAACAAAACATAAGTATAGCATTAAGAATTGCAGACTATATTTCGATAATAAACAAAGGAAAAACCCAATGGTCCGGTAATAAAGAAGAAATTCAAAAGAATATTAATAAATTCAAATACTTAATAGGTATTTAAGTTAATCATTTTAAATCCACATAACTATAATTTATTTTTTGATTATTGATACCTCTATTTGGAGGAGAAATCCAATCTGCAGTTTTAGAAGGGTCTGTGACCTGAATCATAATAGAATTTATAAATTTTTTATCAGATTCTGAAGGAATCCAATCATTCTTGTGGTTTAGAAATTCTTCTTTAGATATTAAGCCACCCTTAGGATTAGTAGTCACATCAGACCAAATACCAATATTTCTTCTAAACCTTGTAGAAGGCAAAGTTAACTCTATATCATAACCTGCACGTCTAATCATTTTATTCCATCTCATAAGACCGATTCTGCAATCATCTACATAAGCTTGTCTAGTTATCTCATTCATAGCATTTCTCATGGGTACAGATTTCTTAGTTATAATCATATCCTCAGATATCTGATCAATGTCACAAGCAGTATCCTTTTCGCAATTATTAGTATACTTAGTTTCATCTGGCCTTCCTTTAATACCGTTTGCAAATGAGCTAGCGGCATTAGAAGATATTTCAGATCCAAACAAATCTAATGAAGATGAGAACCAGAAATTTATGTATTTTTGAATTGTTTGGAGATCAATCACACCTCTTCCTCTTAATGTTTCTGCTGAATCAGTATTTTTTTTTACCATTTTTTCTAATGTTTTTTGTATAATTCTTGTTATACCAGTTTCGCCAACTTGCATATGGTGTGCCTCTTCTGTAAGCATAAATTGACATGTTCTGGCAAGTGGATCAAAACCACTCTCAGCTAATGATTTAAGCTGATATTTACCATCTCTATCAGTAAAATAAGTAAACATAAAGAAACTAATCCAATCAGTTATTGGCTCATTAAATGTTCCAAGTATCCTTGGATTATCTTCATCACCCGAATTTCTTTCTAACAAAGCTTCTGCTTCTTCCCGACCATCTCTACCAAAATAAGCATGTAGCAAATAAACCATAGCCCAAAGATGCCTACCTTCTTCTACATTTACCTGAAATAAATTCCTTAAATCATATAAAGAAGGACAAGTTTTACCAAGACTTCTTTGCT
>CAYRXL010000040.1:5908-13982 GCA_964428295.1 uncultured Alphaproteobacteria bacterium | reverse complement strand
TCCTAAAAGCTGTTTTCAAACCTTGGAGCATTATGAATTTTATCGGAAAAAAAAGTAGGTATGGAAAAACAAATAGCAAAAACTATAGAAAATACAGCAAGCATTGTTTTCCATTGTTTGTTTCTGAGCATTAATATTTCCAATTAGACTATAAAATTATAATTTTAATTGTTTAGTTACTTTTTTATTGCCTCCTGAGCCTTTAGAATCATCAATTAATTCTTGAATGGTATCTCTACGTATTTTAATATGAACCCCAGTTGTTATCTCCAAAGTTAATGTTTTCTCGTCATCTACTTTTACTATTTTCGCTATAATTCCACCCTGAGTGATAACAACTTTCCCAGTTGTCAATGAAGATATCATTTCTTGATGTTGTTTAGCTCTCTTTTGTTGAGGCCTAATCAATAGGAAATAAAAAACCACAAAAATTAATAATAAAGGTAATAGCTGAATAAAGATCCCCTGTCCTCCTGAAGATTGAGATGTTTGAGCTAAAGCACTATTTATTAGCATTTATTTTCCTCCAATAAAATTTTAAAATATACATTTCATTCTAAGTATTGCAAGCAATTAGAAAAAATTAGCATTATTTAGTATTATTTATAGTGCTTATTCCTAAATAATTATTATAATAACACTTCTAAGGTAGAAAAATGAATGGGGAATTCAAAAATATTTTAAAAAGATTAGACAAACTGATAGAGGTAGTAGAAAGAGTAGCACCTGCATCAGAAAACATTCAAATTGAAGAGAATATAAAAACTTTAGAATGGGATTCTAAATCTAAAAAACTTATTGGTATAACCCCTTCAAATCTAATGGATCTTTCTATTCTTATTGGCATAGAAGAACAAAAAAGAATATTACTCGAAAACACTCTTAGATTCGCGGAAGGTTTCCCATATAATAATGCATTGCTATGGGGAGCTAGAGGAATGGGAAAATCTACTCTGGTAAAATCTGTACACTCAGAAATTTGTAAAGACAAAGATTTAGTCTTAGTGGAAATCAGTAGGGAAGACATAAATGAAATACCTATTTTATTAAGAATTTTATCTAATAAAAAGAAAAAGTTTATTTTGTTTTGTGATGATCTATCATTTGATAAAGGAGAAAGCAGTTACAAATCTCTTAAATCCATCTTAGAGGGTGGAATACAAGGAAGACCGAGAAATATTGTTTTTTATGCAACATCCAACAGAAGACATCTTTTGGAAAGAGAAAAAAATTCTGAATATGACATATTAGGAGAAAAAGAAATAACTGAAGAAAAAATCTCACTTTCTGATAGATTCGGTCTATGGATTGGCTTTCATGGTTGCGACCAAGCAACTTACCTATCTATAGTTGAAAAATATTCAGAATTTTATAAAATAACTACTCCCAAAAGTACGCTTCATAAAAAGGCATTAGAGTGGGGACTGAAAAGAGGCTCACGTTCAGGAAGAGTAGCATGGCAATTTTTTCAAGACCACTTAGGGAAAATTAAATTTAAAATTTAAATTATCTTTTTTCTAAATATTTCATAGGATCCAGAGGTTTTGTGGATTTCCTAATCTGAAAATGCAATTGAGGCTTACTTACATTTCCAGTTTGACCGACCGCCCCTATTACAGAGTTTTTCTTGACTAAATCTCCTTTTTTAACCAAATATTTAGACAAGTGAGCATAAGTAGTAGTCCAACCTTCTCCATGTTTAATTAAAATTAAATTACCCCAGGCAGGAATCTCATTACCCACATAAATTACTTTTCCATCAAAAGAAGCCCTAACAGGATTTCCTTCAGGAGATATAATATTAATTCCATCATTTCGTCTACCTCCCTCCTTGATTCCAAATGTACTTATCAATTTACCCGAAGTAGGCCACATAAATTTTAAGCCTTTTATTATTTTTACACTTTTCTTTTTTTTCTTTGATTTTCTTTTTGAGATCTTCTTAATATCACAAGTCTTCTTTTTATTCTGACTTATGATAACTAAGTCATCTCCTGGTTTTATAATATATGGTTCTTTTAAATCATTAATTTCTACTAATTTCTTAATTTCGATTTGGAAACATTCAGATATTCTATATAAAGTATCACTTGGCTTAACAATATAAGTGAATTTATTTGGCAACCTTAAAACGTCACCAGGTTTAATCCTAAAAGGAGGCTCAAGATTATTTATTTCTATCAAATCTCTTACACTAACATTATATCTGGAAGATAAATTCTTTATTGTATCCCCTGGCAAAACAATAATCTCATCACTTTTCCCTAAACGTTCTAAAAGTATTGCTGTGCCGTCTTCAATTGGAGCTAAAACATTTCTTCTACTACAAGAAGTAAACAAAATCGATAATGCAACAAACAGAGTAAAGTAAAAATATCTCTTTATATAAACCATTTTAATAATTTTTAGTAACAAAGCAGAAAAAAAATGAGTCATATTAATTGATTTAACACCAAATTATTCACGAATATTCCCGTTTTAAATGCACTACAATCCTTTTTTATTACTACTATCTCGTTTGTATTATCTTTATAATCCTCATTTAACATAGTAAGTTCCGCGCTCTCTGACAATTGACTAATTAGTTCATTAGGAAATTTATTTAATAACTTTAGACATATTATTGAATCAAATGGGGAAACTTCTTCCCAGTTTTTTCTTGTTTTATCAGACTTTAAAAAAATATTTTGAATTTTAAAATTTTTTAAATTTAGTTTAATCCTTCTCAAAGAAGTATCATCATAACAAATACAGTAGACCCTTCTGTAAAATCTTGACAGAATAATAGCAAGCCAACCTCTCACATTACCAATAGTTAAGATGCTTGTTCTATTTAATTTGTTGGAAGCAGAAACAGAAATAAGTTTTGCTATATCAACTATGTCTCCAATATTATAGCAACTTTTACCCTCATTAATATTTTTAGTAAGTAATAAAGGCAGAAAATTTTCTATAGTTTCTAAAATCTCTTTTTCCCTTATACCTGCAGCTCTTAAGCTCATTATTATTTTTGCTGTTGCTTCTTCTAAAGACACTTTTTTTCCTATACTTTTTTGAAATCCTTTTTAAATTTAAGAAGTGCTTCAGATGAGTGCTCATAAAGCGAGTGAAGCGATATTGATACATATCCTTCCTGAATTGCATTAACGTCCGAATCTTTTTTTTCCATTTCTAAACTACGAGAAGAACTAATCCAATAGAATTTTTCTGAATATGGGGAGTTTATAGTTTTAATGAAAGATCCAGGTTTTCTTTTTCCTTTATATGTAAATTTAATTCCTTTAATTTTTTTATATTCAATATTAGGAAAGTTTATATTAACTACATAGTCAGAATTCCATCTAACCTTAGATATCTTATTTAATATATCTAACCCATACTTTTCAACTCCTGACCAATAAAGCTTATCTTTTTGATTCATCCTGGCTAAAGACAGTGCTACAGAGTTAATTTTATTCATTGCACCTTCTGCTGCTCCACCAAATGTCCCTGAATAATAAATATCATTTCCCAAGTTTGCACCAATATTAATCCCAGAAAAAACTAATTTAGGTAATTCATCCCTATTTATAATTTTTTTTAAAGCTAACAATACGCAATCAACAGGTGTTCCATGAACTATATATTTATTTTTTCCTTTTTTATCTAATTTTATAGGGTTTCGAATGCTGACTGACTGACCTACTCCAGATTGATCACTAAATGGCGCAACGATCCAAATGTTGTCAGCAACTTTTTCTGCTATTTCTGATAATACTTTGAGCCCATAAGAATCATAACCATCATCATTTGTCAATAATATAGGGCTATTATATATCACTATGGACTAACCTTTGTGATAAGGTCTTGCCCTCCCATATATTTTTTAAGAACTTTTGGTATTTCTATACTTCCATCCTCTTTTTGGTATGTTTCTAAAATAGCAATTAACGTTCTTCCTACGGCTAATCCAGAACCATTTAGAGTATGCAAATACTTAATATTGCCAGATTTATCTCTATATCTTGCATTCATTCTTCTAGCCTGAAAATCAGTACAATTAGAGCAACTAGACACTTCCCTATACTTCCCTTGTCCAGGCAACCAAACTTCTATATCAAAAGTTTTATGCGATGCAAATCCCATATCTTCTGATGAAAGAAGCATAATTCTATAAGATAATTCAAGCTTGTCTAAAATAGATTGAGCACATTTAGTTAATCTATCTAACTCTGCATGGGATTTCTCCTGACTAGTTATAGAAACAAGTTCAACTTTAGAAAATTCATGAACTCTTATCATTCCCTTTGTATCTTTTCCAGCTGCGCCTGCTTCTGATCTAAAACACGATGTTTCTGCTGTGTACCTTAAAGGAAGTTCGTTTTCTTTAATAATTTCATTCATTACCATATTAGTTAATGTTACCTCAGCAGTCGGTATAAGCCATTTGTTTCCAGTTGTTTTGAAAAGATCTTCTTCAAATTTTGGCAACTGCCCTGTCCCAAACAATGCATCCTCTTTAACTAAGTGTGGGGTAGTTAATTCTTTATAATTATTTTCTCTAACATGAAAGTCTAGCATAAAGTTTGATAAGGCTCTTGCCAGTCTAGATAAGTCATCACTTATAATTACAAATCTTGATCCAGACATTTTTGCGGCCTTATCAAAATTCATCATACCCAGATACTCACCCAATTCAAAGTGTTCTTTCGGAACAAATTTATAAGAAGGTGGTTTTCCACTATTATATATCTCTATGTTGTCTTCTTCAGTTTTACCATCAGGAACATCTGGAGATGGTATATTGGGTAAACTTACCAATATCTCATTAAGTAATTTGCTGCTCTCCTCTATTTTTACTTCAATATCAGGTATTTTACTTTTTAACTGTGCTACTTCACTTAAAGCTTCAGAGGCGTCTTTTCCCTTACTCTTAAGACTCCCAATTAATTTTGAAGCTTCGTTTCTCTTTTCTTGTAGTAATTGTAATTGATTTATTAAATTTCTTTTTACGTTATCAATTGACAATATTTTTTTTGCTATATTACTAACACCCCTCCGTCTAATTTGCTTATCAAAACTTTTAGGATCTTCCCGTATTAATTTAATATTGTGCATTCTATTACTATTAATCAGTATTATTAAAATCTGTCTCTTGAAAGTTTTGTTCTTCATTTTCTGATTCTTGTCGTGAATTTTCTTTTTCTTTCTTTTTATCATTCAATGAACTTTTATTTTCCACAAAAGAGGCTAAAATTATAGAAATTTCAAAAAGTATAATGATTGGTATACCTAATCCTATTTGACTAATTAAATCTGGAGGAGTAAGTATCGCAGCTACTAAAAAAGCAATAATAATTGCATATTTTCTTTTCTCTTTAAGAGCTTTACTAGAAACTATTCCAGCTTTAGCTAATAATGTTATTGCCACAGGCAACTGAAATGCTAAACCAAAAGCAAACATTAGCTTTAAAACCAAAGACAAATATTCATTTACCTTTGCTTCAAGTTCAATAGGCAATCCGCCATCAGTACTGCCAGTTTGAAAACTAAGGAAAAATCTCCAAGCCAACGGAAATATTAAATAGTATACAAGAGCAGCACCAGCAGAAAACAAAATAGGGGTTGCTATTAAAAACGGTAAAAAAGCTTTTTTCTCATTTTGATACAAACCTGGTGCAGCAAATTTATAAATCTGACTTGCAAAAACTGGAAACGATATAAATAATGCTCCGTAAAACGCTACTTTTAAATAAGTAAAGAATGCTTCTGTTAAGGCCGTATATATCATCCTGGGATTCTCTATACCTAAATCAAAGTATATGTCAGCTAACGGTCTAACCAAAAAAGAATACATCTCTTTAGAAAAAATATAACTTATAATAAATGTTAAAAAGAAAAAAAGAATAGCCCACTTAAGCCTATCTCTAAGCTCAATCAAATGGCTTACAAGTGGGGCTCTAGAAGATTCGACAGGATCGTCTTTTTCTGTTTTTTCTTTCATAGACCAAATTACTACGAGTTCTCGGCCATTTTCTTCTCTCTTGAAGAATTGTCAGCCTTATCAATTTCACTGTTTTCTTGTCTAATATGTCTTAATCCTGTTGGTAATTCTTTTCTATCATGAACACTTTCACCGCTTTTATTACTTCCAATTGAAGCGTTTTTTGGGGTTTTTGATGATTTTAATTTAGATGAATCTTTTTGTTCTTCTTGACGCTTTTTTTCATTGTTTTTTATGTTGTTTTTGTTTTCTGTTGCATTCTTTTCATTAACATCAATTTTTATAGGATTAAAAGTCTCCTGAATTTTATGGCTTATGTCGACGTTTGCTGAAGATATTTCATTTTTAACCTCTTCAAGCTCTGTTTCTCGAATAGCTTCATCGACGGTGTCTTGAAACTCCTTAGATACCATCTTAAACTTCGCTATCATTCGTCCTATATACCCTAAAAACTTAGGTATCTCTTTCGGTCCAATTACAAACAAACCGACGACAGCTAATATAAGAACCTCAGTCCAGCCTATGTCAAACATATTTAGCCTATTTAATTAAAAACCATTAACTTTTTTTCTTCTTATTAGTAGTAGTTTTTTTTCTTTTAGCACTACCATCAGTTTTTTCAGAGTCTATAACCTCAGTATTTTCATCATTCATTTCTTCTTCTTTCATTCCCGCTTTAAAGCTTTTTATTCCTTTAGCAACATCTCCCATCACTCTAGGAATCTTTCCTGCACCAAATAATATTAAAATTATTACCAGAATTAACACTATTTGCCAGATACCTATCGACATGTCTATTCTCCCCCATTAGAAATCTGTTTATTGTATAATGACAAAGTTTACTTAAATGTTCAATAAACTTAATATTTTTATTAACTTGTTAACACTGCTACAGCTTTAGGGTCAACACTTACTTTAATTTTATCTCCAACTTTATGATTTTTTTCTGAGGAATACATTTTTAATAACGGCAATCTATCGTTAAGGTATAATTTTAGCAAAATATTTTTTCCTAAAAACTGTACATCTACAATTTTTGCTCTCTTACCATTTGAATCTATTCTAAAACCTTCTGGACGAATTACTACTGAAACCTTATCACCATTACGTACAAATAATTTTTTGCTTTCAAAGAATGGTAATTTTACCCTATTTTCTTCTAATTTACATAATATTTCTGTTGTAGGACCAAGAATTCTTGCAGATATAAGGTTAGAGGGCTTAAAGTATATTTCTTTAGGTTTGCCTAACTGTTTAATCCTTCCTCTATCTAATATAGCAATTTCATCACTAACTCGCAAAGCTTCTTCAGCATCATGAGTAACCATTACAGTAGTTATATTTTTATTTTTTAAACTATCCATCGTAAAATCACAAATATCTTTCCTTAAATACGAATCCAAACTTGAAAATGGCTCATCCAGAAGCATTATTGTAGGATTAGCAGCCAAGGCTCTTGCTAAAGAAACCCTTTGTTGTTCACCTCCCGACAGCATCTCAGGGTAGTGATTTGAAAAATGACTGATCTCAAATTTTTCTAATATTAGTTTTGTGTGATTATCAGCTAAATTCTTAGATTTTTTTTTAATACCGTATGCAATATTTTCTCTTACTGTCAAATGAGGAAAAAGGACATTTTCTTGAAACATTAGTCCTATTTTTCTTTTTTCTGGAGGGACAAAAATATTTTTATCAGCTACTATTTTATTATTTAAAATTATTGTACCTCTAGTAGGGCTTAATAATCCAGAAATTAATCTTAAAATAGTGGTTTTTCCAGAACCAGAAGGACCAAGAAATGTTAGTATCTTACCATTTGAGATAGAAATGTTTATATTATTTATAATATTTTCTTTTTTTATTGAAAAATTTAAGGAACTAAGTTTAAGCATAGATTTCTTTAGTTATATAATTTATTTGTAGATTTGTATAATATTAATATAGGAACCACACCTAATAATGAAATAATCAGTGAAGGAAGCGATGAGTTTACTATTTGCTCAGAACTAGCATATTCAAATGCTACGACTGATAGCGTATCAAAATTAAATGGTCTAAGAATTAGAGTGGCAGGCAACTCTTTTAAAATAT
>CAYRXL010000040.1:1548-5898 GCA_964428295.1 uncultured Alphaproteobacteria bacterium | reverse complement strand
ATATCTATAAAAACTAATATGAAAGATATAAATAAACTTTTTTTAACTATTGGAAGGTGAACTTTCATTAATAATCTAGTTGGGCTAGACCCTAAGCTTCTAGCTGCATTATCAATATTTTTTGTAAGTTTACTATATGTAGATTGTATCGGATTACTGGCTACAGCTAAAAATCTAACAGTATAAGCAAAAATTAATGAAAAAAGGGTTCCTGAAAAAATCAAACCAAGTTCAATATTATAAAAATGTTCTAAGAATTTATTAATAGCCTTATCAGCATGTATCATTGGTATCATAACTCCAATGGCTATAACTGCTCCAGGAATAGAATAACCCAGTTTGGATAGGTTTGATAATAAGCTAAAAATCCCCCCAAAGAGTCTAGCACTAAAAGAAAATGATAAGGCTATCATTATTGCAACTATAGCTCCCAAAGAAGCAACAATAACACTATTATAAAAAGCCTTATTTATCACAAATTTTAATGTATATACATCAACATTAATACTATTTAATATCAACCAAATCATTGGTATAAAAAAACAAATTAATAAACTAATACCTCCTATCACCACTCCTAAAAACGGATAATTAGTTTTTAACAACTCTCTATTATTTTCTTTGTTTTTAAAATTAGAAAAAGTGTTATAGTAAGACCCTTTTCGTTGGTATTTTTCTATTAATAGAAATAATGCAGAAAATGATAATAAGATCACAGATAATCGCGCAGAACTATAAATATCCCCTAAACCAAACCAGGTCTTATAAATACCTATTGACAAAGTATCGACTCCTAAATAATGGACTGTACCAAAATCAGCTATAGTTTCCATCATCACTAATGACAGCCCTGCAACAATAGCAGGTCTAGCTAAAGGAAGCACAATTTTAAAAATAAATTTTAATCGAGATGAATCTAAAAAGATCGCAGCTTCCAGAATATTCCTTGATTGATTTAGAAGAGCATAGCGGGTAATAATATAGACATACGGATATAAAGTTATACTCAAAATAAAGATAGCTCCCCCAATTGACCTAAACTCAGGAATTCTATCTAGTTTTTCCCATTCTCCAAACAAAGTGTAATAACTAGAAATATAATCTATTATATCCACATATGCATAGGCTACTGCAAATGCGGGAAACGCTAGGGGCATTATTAATAAAACCTCAAAAATTCGTCTCCCTGGAAACTTAGTGAAAGTTACCAACCAAGCATTTGTTACTCCTATTAAAAGAGTAATAACCGAAACTCCTGCAACTAAAATTAAAGTATTAAAGCCATAATCAAAAAAAAGATTATTAAAAATATGGCCCCATACTTCACCATCTACAAAAAGAGAACTCAAAAACAAAGAAAATATCGGGACTAAAAGTAAAAAGCATAATATAGTTGGAATCAAAAACCACAAATTTAACTTTATTTTCCAATTTTTACTAATATATATCTACCTCCAACCTGCCTCATCGCACAAAATAACAGCATCAGAATTGAGATCACCAAGTCTCGTCATACTTATATCATCAGCCATAAAAGAAGTAAAACTTCTTAGTTTCTCTGGTACACTTAAATTCTTTACTATTGGATATTCATAATTAGTTGAGGAGTATATCATCTGAGCATCATCACTAACTAAGTATTCCAAAAACTTTAACGCATTAGCTTTATTTTTACTGAATTTCGTAACTCCAGCTCCACTAATGTTCACATGGGTACCCATTTTATCGTCATACGGAAAATAAATTTCCGTATTGCTATATAAGTTGCTATTTTCAGTATTAATCAATTTAAAATAGTAATAACTGTTTACAACGGCAATACTACCTTTCCCATGGGCTACTGCTTTTATCTGGTCTCTATCCCCGCCAGAAGGTTTTCTTGCAAAATTCTTTACAAATGACTTTAAAAAAGCTGTTGTCGCCTCCCTGCCATAGTTCTCAATCATTGCAGCTATAAGGGATTGATTATAAACATTACTTGAAGATCTAATAAAAATATTTTTATGAAATTTTTTATCAGCTAAATTAATATAACCTGTTCCTTGCAAATTTTCTGCCGAGATTTTATCTTTATTATAAATTATCACCCTTACCCTCAGACTAAGTCCATACCAAAAAAAAGATTTATCCCTATATAAGGAGGGAATTTTTTTATTTAAAATTGTACTGTGCACCTGTTGTAGCAAATCAAGTCTTTTAGCTTTTTCTAGCCTAGCAGCATCTGTAGTTAGCAATAAGTCTGCAGGAGTAAGCTCGCCCTCTCTATATAACCTCTGCATCAGTTGATCGGCCTTAGCAGAAACAATATTTATTTTTATACCAGTTTTATTCTGAAAATCTTGTATTAAAGGCCTCATCAACACTTCTTGTCTAGCAGAATATAAGTTCAAAAATTCCTTTGCAAATAAACTAGTATTGATAAAACACAGCAACAAACAAAAACAAAAATTTTTCATGCTATATAATCTCTAATTTACAGTTAATAATGATTTTCATTCTCAATGTTCAAAATAATTTAACAAATATAACTTTAAAATTACAAAGTAAAGTAGTTTTATTTTTATAATATTGTAGTATAATTTCTAATCCAGAAGATTTGGAGCTAGCTTTTGAGAAGTATACTTATATATAGGATAATAAAATTTGTTTTTTTATTACCGTTATTTCTTTTGATTTGCAAACTAAGTTTATCCAATAGCAATGAGAATCTAGCCCTTCCATGCGCCGGTTGCCACGGACCGGATGGAAATGCACCAGGAGAATCTATACCTTCAATAGCAGGACTTGAAAAAAATTACTTAATTCAAGCACTCCTTGAATACAAAAGTAAGGTGAGAGAAAATTATGTAATGCAAATAATTTCAAATGGTTACACGGACCAACAAATAGTCAGTTTGAGTGAATACTTTTCAAAAAAGAGTAGAAATGATTGATAGAAGACAGTTCTTATTAAGCACATCACTTATTACATTGTTAAGTAAAAAACCTATTGCTGCAAACGTTTCAGTTAATTCTGATCCTCATGTTGTTATCATTGGTGGAGGATGGGGAGGACTTAGTGTTGCTAAAACACTTCGAAAACTTAGTAAGAGCGTAAAAATAACTATTGTGGAAAAAAAGAATGAGTTTCAGTCTTGTCCTATCTCTAATTGGGTCATAGGACAGATAAAAAATATAGAAGATATAACATTTTCATACAATAATGTGGCAAAAAACAACAACATAAATTTTATTAAAGGCACAGTTGAAAAGTTAGATATACATAAGAAGCATTTAACAATAGATAATGAGATATTAGCCTATGATAAATTAGTATTATCAACAGGAATTGAAAAAGATTACAGCTCAATAAAAGGCATCGATAATAATTTTTCTCTATTTCCAGCAGCATGGGAAGCTGGAAGCGAGACATTAAAACTAAAAAATCAAATTAAAAATATGGAGAAAGGAGAAAAGTTTGTTATATCAATTCCTTTAAGCCCCTATAGATGCCCTCCAGGTCCTTATGAGAGAATTTCCCTTATAGCATCTTATTTTAAAAACCATAAGAGAAATTCTAAAATTATAGTTCTAGATGCTAATCAGAAGATAGTTTCAAAGGGAAAGTTGTTTAAGAAAGCTTGGGAAGATATGTACTCAGATATAATAGATTATAGACCAGATAACAAAGTAGTAGAGGTTAACGCAAAAAACAAAATAATCTCTACAGATTTTGATGATTTTCCTTTTTCAGTAGCTAATATAATTCCACCTCAGAAAGCACCAAGCTTACTACGTAACGCTGAATTGATCCCAGAAAATAAAAATTGGGCCCCAATATATTCTCTAGATTTTAGGTCTAAAGTGAATGATGATGTTTATGTCATAGGTGACTCAAGCGATCAATCTAGTGTAGGAAAGATTCCGAAGTCAGGTTATATAGCCTACTCTATGGGTAAAGCATGCGGTTTTTCTGTGTATTCTGCTCTAAATGACGAAATTCCTCCCAGTCCTTCTATGATAAATACTTGTTATAGTCTAGTTAGCAATAAGGAAGCTATTTCCATAACAGCAGTTTATAAATATGATAAAAAGGAAGAAAAAATCCTTCCTATCAAAGGTATTAGTGGATTATCTCCTGAAAGGTCTGAGACTATAGCACTGAATGCCTGGGATTGGGCCAATGCCATATGGAATGATATGCTTACCTAGACAGGTGGAGGTTATGTAGGAGGAATATAGTCATAGTCTATATCGGAAGAATTAATTCCTGATTGTTCATTTAATGGCAGACCGTATGTATCTAGATACGTTCCCACATCTACAGCATTTGAAAGATCCTGATCAGCGTCTTCATCATAATATAGTGTT
>CAYRXL010000040.1:0-1538 GCA_964428295.1 uncultured Alphaproteobacteria bacterium | reverse complement strand
GCATCTGTATCATAGTGCCAATAATCGTTTGTAATAGAAACTAAATCGGTACCTATTGCCATATCAGTTTGATCATAAGCACTTATTTGAAGCTCAGTACCCATCCACACACCAAATTCATCATAAATATCAACCCAATTTTCATCAGGTATAAAGGCAGCACCCTCAAAATAACCGTAAACCATTACATGACCAGTATCTCCTGCAAAAGCCGCAGAACTAAATTCAAATGTATCCATGTAGCTATCAAAATCGTTTACTGTAAGACCTTCTTTGGTTGTAGCGGTATTAAATTTAAATATATCAGAACCTCCACCTGTGTTTATAGATGTATCACCTTCTATAGAATCAAAAAAGTTATACTTGTCATCTCCTTCACCACTTTCAATATCTATACTAGAACCAGTTAGGATTGAGGCATTAAAATTATATGTGTTTTCATCTAACAAGACACCATTCATATTTATATCTATATCAGAACCAGATTCAATTGAAGTATTAAAATCTAAGGTATTATCTCCTGCATAATCATCAATAGATATAGTTCCTCCATTAGGCGAGGTTGTAAAAACATATTGATCATCACCCTGTTCACCTTCTACTTCTATTATTGAAACTATTGATGACGAGTCGAATTCGTAGTTGTCGTCACCAGTCCATCCATACGCTGTAAGATCTAAACCTGGATCATCACCAAAATAAAAAGTGTCATTTCCCATACCCCCATCTAGTATTTCAAAATTATTAAAATATGATGAAGCAACTGATGAAATATTAATACCACTACCCTGTTCCGTTAAAAGTGCAGCATTTGTATCCTTGGGAGAATTATCATAACTTAATGGCGAAAATCCAAAATGGTCATCATTAATAGAAGATCCAACTAGAGAATCTGACCCTGACCCTCCTCCTAAATAACTTCCATCATCAGGTGAATTTGAAAGAATTATACTATCATCCCCATCTCCCATAAAAACCTTATATTTTCGGTCAGAAGTGGTATATAATCTATCGTCTCCGTCTAAAGCAAATATAATTTCTCTAGCTATTTCAGTAGTATCATACTTGTCCGTCCCAAAGCCGGAATAAGCTCCATACAAAGCAGATAACTCTGGATCATTTTGATAATATGTTTGATCAGTGTCATCACCAACAGTAACATAGCCAGCCATATCAGTTGGAATGTTATAAAATTCTTCAAAAGAAAAAGAATAAAAGTTATCATAATCCTCATCATTATAATTAAAATACACCTCATCAATCCCCTGGGTTCCGCTTGCTTCAGCAATAGATATAGTATTTAGTGATTCAGAACTACCACCCCTATAGGTACCTTTTTCGTCAAAACTCTCAATATGCATAGTATCTTCATCACCATCTCTAGTAAGTAACAATGAATGTTTTTCTGGATTAGCTTTAAAATAAATCCTATCATCTAAATTTGTACCAGCATCTGATAATATATCATTTCCTCCAACTGAAATATCATAATCATAAACAAATTCAGTAGTATCTCCCCCTCCAGTAATATTATCATC
>CAYRXL010000039.1:11065-14032 GCA_964428295.1 uncultured Alphaproteobacteria bacterium | reverse complement strand
AAAAGACGGCTTGTTACTACCTAAAGAGATAGCTGACACATATTTTCATATTTCTCAACAACATCGTTCGGCTTGGACCCATGAAATAGATTTACGCGCGTTTTCTGACTTAGCCTGGTGGAATCATAGTACTGCGTTGGAAGTATAAAATAATAAATATTTATATCGGAATTAGTTTTTCAAATTATATCCTTTAACAAATATTATTATTGTTATAATTAGACAAACTGTAAGTATTAGAAGCATGGTAACAATACTTGTAATGATACTTACATCAGAAATTTCATAAAAACTCCATTTAAAACCGCTGATAAGGTACAAAACTGGGTTCAGCATTGAAATTTTTTGCCAGAATGTTGGTAGCATATTAATGGAATAAAAACTACCGCCTAGGAATACTAATGGAGTGATAATAATTAAAGGGATTAATTGAAGTTTTTCAAAATTATCAGCCCAAATTCCTATAATGAAACCAAAAAGACTAAAAGTAACTGCAGTTAAAATCAGAAAAAATATCACTAGAAATGGGTGTAATATCGTAATAGGAACAAAAAAATTAGCAGTTCCTATAATTATTAAACCCAAAAATACTGATTTAGTAGCTGTAGCACCAACAAATCCTATAATTATTTCAATGGCTGAGATTGGGGCGGCCAGTAATTCATATATTGTACCATTAAATTTGGGAAAAAAAATGCTGAAGGAGCCATTAGATATACTTTGAGTTAAGAGTGAAAGCATAATTAAGCCTGGCACTATAAATGATCCGTAACTTACTCCATCTACATGACTTATTCTTGAACCTATTGCAGATCCGAAAACCACAAAATATAATGAAGTAGATATAATAGGAGAAAATATACTCTGGAATATAGTCCTTCGAGTTCTGTCCATTTCATGTAAATATATTGCTTTAATTGCTTGCCAGTTCATTATTGGAACTCTTAACTAAGTTGACAAAAATACTTTCTAAAGACCTTTGGCTGGTTTTTAAATCTTTGACATTGATACCTAATTGCCTTAACTCGTAAAGTAAAGATATAATTTCTTTGTTTTTACCTTTAGAATAAATAAATGTAATTTGGTCTCTTTTAGCGTTTATTTTTAAATTAAATTTAGAGAGTTTTTTAGGAATAGTTTTTAATTTAGAATCCAAGTCTATGACTAATTTCTTTTGACCCATTTTTTTTATAAGTTTTACTTTGTCCTCCACAATAATCAATTTTCCTTTGTTTATTACACCAACTCTATCTGCTATTTCTTCTGCTTCTTCTATATAATGTGTGGTAAGTATTATAGTTACTCCCTCATTTTTTAGTTCATTTATAGTTTTCCACATTTCTTTTCTCAATTCTACATCTACTCCAGCAGAAGGTTCATCTAGAAATAGAATTTTTGGTTTATGTGACAATGCTTTAGCTATTAATACTCTTCTCTTCATTCCTCCTGATAAATTGTTTAAAGGCTCATTCTTTTTATCCCATATTGATAATTTTTTTAATGTTTTCTCTATGTAGAGGGGATTCTTTGCTTTCCCATAGAGACCTCTCGTATAAGATACTGTTTTAAAGACAGTCTCAAATGCTTCTAGAGTTAGCTCTTGTGGCACTAAACCTATAATAGATTTTATTTTTTTAAAGTTTTTTTTATGGTCTAAATTATTTATTATTATTTCACCATTAGAGCAAGTAGTGAGTCCGCAAATAATATTTATTAAAGTAGTTTTTCCTGCACCGTTAGGTCCTAAAAGAGCAAAAATTTCTCCCTTTCTAATTTTTAGGTTAATGTTATCTAGTGCATTAAAATCATTATTATAGATTTTGGATACATTATTTAAATATATATAATTGTTATTCATATTATGACCATTTAATACCAATACATTAATTTATGCTATAATAATAAACTATTATCATAGTAAAAGAGGTAAGATGAGTAAATCAGTAAGAATTTATGAAACTGGTAGTGTTGATGTCTTGAAATTAGAAGATATTACGATAGAGAAACCATTGAGAAATATGGTAAGAGTAAGGCATGTTTTTGCGGGTTTAAACTTTATAGATGTAAATCAAAGAAAAGGATTTTACCCTCTTAAGAACTTACCAAAAACATTAGGGATGGAAGCTTCAGGAATAATTGAATCTCTAGGTGAAGGTGTTAAAAAATTTAAGGTAGGTGATAGAGTGAGTCATTGCATGAATATTGGTTCTTACTCTGAATTGATGAATGTTAATGAAAATAAATTAATTAAAATCCCTGATAAATTATCTTTGTCTATGGCTGCTGCATCAACTTTACAAGGATTAACAGCACATTATTTGATAAATGATTCTTATAAAGTAAACAAAGGTGATTACGTTTTGATACATTCTGCTGCAGGTGGCGTAGGACAAATACTTAGCCAATGGGTTTCTCTTAAGGGAGGGGTTGCAGTAGGAACTGTTGGAAATAAAAACAAGATAACTACTGCAAGAGATTGTGGATGTGAGTATGTAATATTATATGAGGAAGAAAACTTTGATAGAGAAGTTTTGGATATAACTAAAGGTATTGGAGCTAAAGTTATTTATGATTCTGTCGGGAAGTCAACATTCAATAGAAACCTAAATTGTTTATCAAATAAAGGAAGTATTGTGAGTTATGGAAATTCATCAGGAGCAATTGAACCTTTTGATTTATCTACTTTAAGACCAAAGTCAGCCTCTATAGTAAGTGGAGGGTTATTAAATTATATTAGCAATTATGATGAACTATCTTCTAGAGCAAGTGATTTGTTTAGTGAAATTATAAAAGGAAGTATAAAAATTAATGTTAATGATGACTATACTATCAACGATATAAAAGAAGCTCATAGGGCACTCGAATCTAGAGAAACTACGGGTTCTATAGTAATGAGTCTATAATTTAATTTCTACTTATTAATATTAAGAAAGAAAAGGCCTTGATGACTAAAAGAAACTTATTGTT
>CAYRXL010000039.1:7514-11051 GCA_964428295.1 uncultured Alphaproteobacteria bacterium | reverse complement strand
GATAGGTTTAAAAACATCCTTAATGTTGAGTGATTTTGATTTTAATCTTATTCTGTTAGGGAGAAATAAAAACAAAGGAACCGAATTAATAAATAGATTAAAAAAACTAAATCCGACTATCGGCGTTGAATTTATTAATTCTGATTTTATAGATGGAACAAACATAATAAATGCAGCTAATGTTATCAAAAATAAATATAAAAAAATTGATATATTAATTAACAATGCTGGTTCTTTGTTTATGAGGAGATTAGAAAACAAAGAAGGTCTAGAGATAACTTATGCTGTAAATCATCAATCTTACTTTAGCCTGACCAATTTATTACTTCCATTACTAACCAAATCAGACTTTTCTAAAATAATTAATGTATCTAGCAATGCTCATATGGGTGCTAAGATATTGTTCAAAGACATACAAATGATAAATAATTATAACGGTTGGACGGCTTATAAGAATTCAAAACTTTATAATTTATTATTTACTTTTCACCTTGCTAAAAAATTAAATGGATCTAACGTTACTGTTAATGCCCTACACCCAGGCTTTGTAAAAACTAATTTTGGAAGTAATAATAATATATTTAGTAAAATTATGATTAAGTCTGCCATGAAAATGTTTGCTATCCCTGTAGAGGATGCTGCCAAAAAACTTATATACCTAATTAATGATGACATAACTAAAAAGGTTACTGGAAAATATTTCGTTAATAATGGAATAAGCAATGTGTCAAATTTAGCAAAAGATTCAAAAATTGCTACAAACCTTTGGATTTATTCTAAGAGAATTATGGATAATATAAATCAATAAGATTTAGGCAGTCCTAAGGCTTTTTCTGCGATATAACAAAGTACTAGTTGTTGGCTTATAGGAGCTAAGTAGGGTATAAGCATTTCTCTAAACAGTCTTTCTACATGGTAATCTTTGGCATAACCCATACCACCATGAGTGCTTATTGAGGTTTTACAGGCTTCAAGACCAGTTTCTGCTGAAAGATATTTTGCTGCATTTGATTCTATAGAGCAATCTATACCTTTATCATAAAGGGTGGCTGCTTTTAGGGTTAATAGTTTACATGCTTCTATATTGATGTATGTTTTTGCTAATGGGTGTTGTATGCTTTGATTTTGTCCTATTGGTCTATTAAAAACTATTCTATTTTTTGAATAGTCAGTTGCTTTATATAGAACATTTTCAGCAAGGCCGATACTTTCAGCTGCTATTAGAATTCTTTCTGGGTTGAGGCTTTGTAAAATGTATTTAAAACCATTTCCCTCTGATCCTATTAAATGGTTCTTTGGAATTCGTAAATTTTCAAAATATAATATATTTGAGTCCACGCTATCACGTCCCATTTTATTTATTATACTTGTCTCTATATATTTTCTATTATAGTCAGTATAAAACAGGCTTAATCCACTTGTGGGGTTCTTTTTATTATATTTTGTGGTTCTAGCCAGTATCATTATTTTGTCTGCAACTTGTGCTGTAGATGTCCAAATCTTAGAACCTTTAAGGTAATAATGCTTGCCTATTAACTTAGCTTCTGTTTTGATTGCAGTAGTATTCAGACCAGCGTCAGCTTCAGTTACGGCAAAACATAATTTTTTTTTACCTTTAATAATTTCGGGTAACCAAAGACTCCTTTCTTCTTCTTTGGCAAACTTTTCTATAGATTTAGGAGCAAATATATTCATGTGAATGGAAGAAGCAGCTGACATTCCTCCTATTTTTGCCACATTCATCATCATTAATGCTGCTTCAGTTATACCTAATCCTATTCCTCCATATTCTTTAGGCATTGTAATACCTAGCCAGCCATGAGTGGCCATAATATCGTAAAACTCATTTGGAAATGTTTTATTTTTATCGCAGTTAGACCAATAATCATCATTAAAATTTAATAGTATCTTTTCTAATGAATTTAGTATATTTCTTTGATTTTCACTTAAATTAAAGTTTAACATATTTAATATTTATAATTTTTTATAACATTTTTATTAGCAACTAAATCTATTTCAATCCTATCGTGAAGTACGTCTAATATATTTTTGGCGGATTGCAAACTCATTCTTTTTTTAGATTCTTTAGTTACTCCTGCGATATGAGGAGTTAATATGACGTTATCAAGTGATGCATATATATTTGGTTTCTCGAATGGTTCATTTTTAAATACATCTATTGCAGCTGCTCTGATGTGTTTGGATCTTAGATGTTCATATAAGCTTTTTTCTTCTACTATGCCTCCTCGTGCAGTGTTAATTATAATTGATCCTTTTTTACACGCTTTTAGCATGTTTTTATCTATTAAACCTTTTGTCTCAGAGTTATATGGACAGTGTATGCTTATTATATCACAATTTTTTAGACCAACTTCTAGGTTATTTATTATATTTAAGTTCTTAATTGACTTATTATCTATTAGGTAAGGATCATAGACGAAGACTTTCATTCCTAAAGATTCACAGAGTTTTTTAACTCTTTTTCCTATTCTTCCCAAGCCAATAATTAGTATAGATTTATTTCTACATTCATGTGATTCGGCACTATTCCTAATAGCATAATATCCCTTTTTTAATTTTTTATTGAAAGTAAATAAGTTTTTATAGATTGCTAGTATGACGGATACTGTATGTTCGGCTACAGTGTCTGAATTTGCTGTTCCGGTAGTAAGTAGAGGAATCTTTCTTTTAGTTAGAGCACTAAGGTCTACATTGTCGTAGCCTACTCCGTACCTGACCACGCCTATTAGGCTTGTAGCTTTTCTTATAGTCGCAGATGTCACTTTTGTTAATCTTACAAAAATTACATCAGCTTTAGATATATACTTATCAAAATACTTTGAGTTTGGACTTACTTCTATTAAATTTATGTAATTTTTTAATTTAATTATATTTTTGCAATCTACAGGCATTTTGTCGATTGCTATAACTGATTTTTCTTTCATATAATTCTCTATAGCATATATTAATTTTAAAGTACCGGAAAATAAATGGAAAAAATTAAAAAGGAAGACTTAACTATATTAAATAATTGGGATACGCCAACTATATGTAATGCTTTAGATGAACTTATTCCTGATAGAAGTTCAGTTGGTTTTACAAACAGACAAATGATTCCATTAGAGATTAATAAATCAGTTTGTGGGTATGTTAAGACAGCTAGAATTAAAGGTTCTATTAAACCTGGTGAAAGTGCACTAGAAATAAGAGAAAAATATTATAATTATATATCTCAAGGACCTAAGCCATCAGTAGTGGTCATTCAAGATATTGATAAAAAAAGAGGCTATGCAGCTTTTTGGGGCGAAGTAAATTCAGCGATACATAAGGGTTTAGGAGTTGAAGGGCTTGTCACAGATGGGGTGGTTAGAGATTTAGATCAATGGGCAAAGAGTTTTGCAGCTTTGGTAGGTTCAGTTGGACCAAGTCATGTCTATACTCATATTACAAAATTTAATTGTTCAGTAAACATTTATGGAATGAATGCAAAAGATGGTGACATTATTCATTTTGATAAGCATGGAGCTGTTATTTTAC
>CAYRXL010000039.1:6335-7504 GCA_964428295.1 uncultured Alphaproteobacteria bacterium | reverse complement strand
TCCTGAACTCTGGTTAAAATCTGAGATCAATACGTTGAGAAACAAATAAGAAAGGAAGAAATTATCCTAAAGGTAGCTAGGTCGGCGAACTTTAATATAAGAAAGCTTTATTCTGCTTTAAAAAAATCACAAGATATTCACTAAAATATTATAGGAATAATAATTTTTAAATTTTTAATTAATTTCTATAAGCTTAACTATAAGTTCAATGAGATATTATTAGTTTTTTAGAGTTAATTTTGTTTAAGCGAACTGTAAACTAGTAGATTGCTATTTCACAACCTTCTCCACATGAACCTCTCTTGATTTTTATTTTATTTAAACCTTTTATATCATTTTTTAGTTTGTTCCATACCCAATGAGATATGTTTTCAAGAGTAGGGTTTTCTAATCCATCTATTTGATTTAGGTAATTATGGTCGAGAGTCTCTTTTATAGGCTTTATAATTTTGTCTACTTTGGAAAAATCTTCAATCAATCCTGTGTTAGGATTAACATTTCCTGAAATATAAATCTGGACTTTAAAAGAGTGTCCATGAAGATTTTTATACTTCTCTTTTATATTTAAACCTTTTGATAGACTATGAGCAGCTTCAAATGTAAATTCTTTATATATTTTGGTGTGCATTATCTTATTCCAATAAATTTATGAGTTTGTAGACTGATTTTCCATTCAGGATGTTTCATGATATATTTTAGAGTCTTTTGTATATTAACTTCTCTATTCGGTCCATCCATGGGTTGCAAGTAAAAATGTTTAAACTGCATGTTTAGATATTTTTTAGGTTCTATGTTTTTTTGAGGATATACAATTTTTATTTCATCCCCAGTTGTTAACCTTAATTTGGTATTTGCTTTGGGACTGACACAAATCCAATCTATTCCCTGTGGAGCACTAATAGTACCATTTGTTTCTATTGCTATTGTAAAATTATTACTTTTCATAGCTTTTATTAAGCTTGCATCTAGCTGAAGTAGGGGTTCACCTCCAGTAAAGACTACAAATTTGTTAGCTTTTTTTTCTGGCCAAAATTTAATTAATACTTTTACCAAAGATTCAGCATTTTCAAATCTCCCACCATTAATACCATCTGTGCCATTAAAATCTGTATCACAAAAGTTACATATTGCTTTGTTTTTGTCCTTAAGTCGCCCATTCCACAAGTTAC
>CAYRXL010000039.1:2717-6325 GCA_964428295.1 uncultured Alphaproteobacteria bacterium | reverse complement strand
AGTATTGCATTATTTATTTATATAATTTTTCCATCCATTAGAACGTAATTTACATGCCGGGCAATTATCACATCCATAACCCCAATCATGAAGTTTTTTTCTTACTCCTTTATAGCAGGTATGGGTATCTTTGATAATAATATTAATCAGTTTTTTTCCTCCTATACTTGATGCAAGCTTCCAAGTGTCGCTTTTATCCATCCACATTAAGGGAGTAATCAGGTTGAAATCTTTTTCCATTCCCAGGTTTATGGCAAGTTGAATGGCATTTATAGTATTACTTCTGCAATCAGGATAACCTTGGAAGTCTGTTTGACAAACTCCTGCAACTATATTTCTTATATCCCGACCATAGGCGAGGGCTGCTGCTAATGAGAAAAAAAATATATTTCTACCAGGCACAAAGCTGTTGGGTAACTTATTGTCTTTTATTTTAAAGGCTTTTTCAGAAGTCAGTGATGTTTTATTAATTTTTCCAAAATCTGGCAAATTTATAAGATGGTCTTCTTTTAATTTGCTTTTCCAATTAGGAAAATTCTTTGTCATGTTTTTAAATATGTTTTTTCTGGTATTTAACTCAATAGAATTTCTTTGCCCATAATATATACTTAATGTTTCAACTGTATCAAATTTTTCTAATGACCAAGCTAAGCATGTTGTACTATCTTGTCCTCCAGAAAATAAAACTAATGCTTTTTTATTCATAGTAAATAATTAAATTTGTTTATCTTTGGTTATTTCTAAAACTATTTTTCCCTTTACTTTTCTTTCTTTGAGTAATTTCAAACCTTCTGCAACTTTAATTAAAGGAAAAGATTTATATATCGTTGGTTTTAAAATATCCTTTTCAGAAAATTTTTCAATGCTAGTTAGTAACTTATTTCTTTTATTTGGAAATTTTCTCAAATATTCTCCTGCCCTAACTCCAATTATAGAAATGCCTTTTATAAGCACATAGTTACTAATAATCTTAGAAAAATGGCCAGATGTGAACCCTACTATTAAGACCTTAGCACCCCAAGAAGAGCATTTTAATGTATCATTGAAAATGGTTCCTCCAACAGTATCAAAAATTACTTGGACTCCTAAATTATTTGTTATTCTCTTAATCTCTTTTATAAAGTTTTCTTTGTATAAAAACACATAGTCAGATCCTAAACTTTTTACGTATTTGGCTTTGTCTGTGTTGTGCACCAAAGAAATAACTTTTGCTTTCAAAAGTTTTGCCAATTTTATAGCTGCACTTCCAGTGCCTCCTGAAGATCCAGTAATTAAAATAAATTGATTCTTTTTAATTTTTGCTAATTCCTTTATTGCTATATAAGCTGTTTGTGTTGATATTTGATAAACTGCTGCTTGATTGTGAGTTAATTTATTAGAAACTTTTCTC
Source organism: uncultured Alphaproteobacteria bacterium (assembly GCA_964428295.1). Classification (GTDB taxonomy): domain Bacteria; phylum Pseudomonadota; class Alphaproteobacteria; order TMED109; family TMED109; genus CAYRXL01. The sequence continues at coordinate 4,935 of CAYRXL010000039.1, read as the reverse complement.
AAATTACATTCTTTAGTAACTATTTCTTCTGAAAAAGCTCCATTTCTCATTTGAACTATAAATCTTTTTCCTAATAATTCTTTTTTATTACAGTTTTCTTCTATTACACATCCTGATAATTCCATACCAGGGGTGAATGGTAAGGTTGGTTTATGTTGGTATATTCCTTGGATCATAAGTAGGTCTGGAAAATTAACTCCAGCTGAGTAAACTTTTATTCTCACTTCACCCTTTTCTAACTTTTCTCTTGTTTTTGTAATTAAAGTTAGATTATTAGAGGAGCCTAATTGTTTGCAATATATAGATTTAAAGTATTTTTTCATTATATTAAACTTAAAGGTATTAACATATTTATAATATTAAATTTAATTTATAATAAATAGTTTATTATAATTATTATTTTAATAAAATTATTAGGTGTAAAATGAAAATTAATAAAATTTTTTCAGTTTCTGGAAAAGTTGTTCTTGTTACTGGTGGGTCAAGAGGTATAGGAGAAATGATTACAAGAGGATTTCTGTGTAATGGAGCAAAGGTGTATATTTCTGCTAGAAAAAAGAAAGCTTGTGATGAGACTGCGGAAAGATTATCATCTGAATACGACAGTGAATGTATATCACTACCCGAAGACTTATCTTCTTCCATTGGTATTAACAAATTAGTTGATGAAATTAAAAAAAAAGAAGATCATATTGATATTTTAGTCAATAATGCTGGTGCAGTTTGGGCTGAGCCCTTAGATAAATTTAGTGAACTGGGTTGGGATAAGGTAATGAATATCAATGTTAGGTCAATATTCTTTGTGATTCAAAAGATTCTTCCTTTGTTAAGGAAAAGAGCTAATATAAAAAACCCTTCTAGAATAATTAATATTGGTTCGATAGATGGTATAAATACTCCTACGTACGAAAATTATTCTTATAGTGTAGCAAAAGCAGCGGTTCATCAACTTACAAGAATAATTGCCTCTAAATTAGTGGGAGAAAATATTATATGTAATGCCATAGCGCCAGGTCCTTTTCCAAGTAACATGTTAGGTAGTGCCGTAGGTCATGATTATAGTAGGATATCAGAAAAAAATCCCAGTAAAAGAGTAGGAAGAGCAGAAGATATAGTTGGTTTAGCAATTCTGCTATCTTCAAAAGCTGGAGAATATATAGTAGGGGAAACTATTACCTGCGATGGAGGTTTGGTAGCTTCAGCAGGGCATGACTTAACTAATAATTGATATCGCTAATTAGATATTGAAGAAATAAAATCATTTATTTTCATTTGAGCGTGGCTAATTCTTGGAAAGTTATAATTAATGGAGGCAAATTGTTCTTCTTCACTAAATGTTGCTACACCATCTACTAATAAGGTTACATGATAACCCAACTCTAACCCATACCTAGCTGTAGACTCTACACATGTATTAGTTGCCATACCTGCTACAGCTATATGGTCTATTCCATTCTGTTTAAGTAAAAAGTCAAGGTCTGTATTAGCAAAACCACTAGAATTCCAATGTTGGCGTGCCATTATATCTACTGGTTCAGGTAAAAGTTCGGGGTGAATTTCTGCTCCCCAACTACCTTTGGCGAAAAGAGAAATATCTCTCATTGCGACATTAGATTTAGAAGGAGCTATCCAATTATTAAAATCACCTTGTTCACTTTGATGATGCATGGAATAAAAAATTTTTACTCCTTTAGAGCGACTTTCTTTAAGTAAAAGTTTTAGATTTGATATAAGGTTTACTTTTTTTACTACTGTTTTAACCTCTGGCCATCTTATTCCTCCCTCAGAAAGAAAATCATTATACGGATCAACTAAAATAACACCAAGGGTGCGTTTGTTATAGTTTATCAATTTACTTGCTTTTCGTTATCTTGCCAGAAAGGTTTTCTTAATTCTGTTTTGAGTATTTTCCCAGCACCGGAAACAGGCATTGGATCAGATCTAAAAGAAATAGATTTAGGACACTTAAAACCTGCTATATTATTATGACAATGTTCAATAATTTCTTTTTCACTAACATTTGCATTCTCTTTTAATCTAACTATAGCATGTACAGATTCTCCCCATTTTTCGTCAGGAACACCTATAACGGCGCATTCTAATATATTTCCCATTTGGTATATAGTATTTTCTACCTCTGTAGAGTAGATGTTTTCGCCTCCCGATATAATCATGTCTTTTATGCAGACTCAGGTTCGGTAGCTATTGAGGTCAGTAT
>CAYRXL010000039.1:0-2707 GCA_964428295.1 uncultured Alphaproteobacteria bacterium | reverse complement strand
CCCGATATAATCATATCTTTAACTCTATCTACTATATATACATACCCTTGTTCATCCATTTTAGCTCCATCACCTGTTTTCATCCAACCATTAACAATGGCCTTTCTAGTTAATTCGTCTTGTCTCCAGTAACCTAGCATCACATTAGGTCCTCGAGCATATATTTCTCCAATTTCTCCTCTAGGAACTTCATTTCCTTTTTCATCTGCTATCTTAAGTTCTACTCCATCTACAGCCTTTCCACACGATTTAAATTTGTAAGCCAAAGGTCCTTCAAAGACATGAGTTTCTGGTCCAGAACAAGTTAATAGGGGGGCACATTCGGTTTGACCATATGCATGATAAAATGTACAATTTGGAAACATCTCTATTGCTTTTATAATCACAGGCTCAGGCATTGGAGACGCTCCATACATTATCTTTCTTAAACTGCTTAAGTCATAATTTTTAATTTCTGGATCGTGTACAGCCATGTTTACCATAGTTGGAACTAATATAGTTTCATTAATTTTATATTTACTAACAGCTTCAAAAAATAATTTAGGAATAAAGCCAGGAATAAAGTAATGACTGCCACCGCGTTGGCTTATGCCAAATAAGCCTGCACAATCAGCAATATGAAACATTGGAGCTGAGTGCAACCATTTTGAATCAGGTGTAAAATCACCCATAATGATAGCATTAAAAGCGTTTATAATCATATTGGTATGAGACAGCATTACTCCTTTAGACCGACCAGTTGTTCCTCCAGTATAAAAAAGACCAGCTAAATCATCATATCCTTTTAATGCATCTTCTGATATATCATTAGTGATTAAATCTTCATACTTAATCATGCTTTCCGGGCATGCATCATCAGACATATAAACTACCTTTTTTATTGATTTAATTTTATTGTCTTTAATTAAGGATTCTATTGTTTTTGAAAAATTAGAATCTACAAAGATTACTTTGCTTTCGCTGTCATTTATCCAAAATTCTATTTCTGGAGGTGCAAGTCTGGTATTAATGGGTACAAATACAGCTCCTGCCCAAGAAACAGAGTAAAAAAATTCAAAGTACCTATCACTATTATGGGAAAGTATAGCTACTCTATCACCCTCATTTATATCCAGTTTTCTTATACTTGCGGCAACTTTTGTAATTCTATCAAAGCTTTGTTTCCAAGTGTAAGTTCTGTTCATATATGCCGTGGCAGTTTTGTTTGGGTACAACTGAACATTTCTTTTTAGAGACTGAGTTATATACATATTAGTTCTTTCAATATTTAATTATTTGTATATGATAGGAACATAGTTATATCCTAGTCAAGTTAAAGAAATAAAATCTATGTCTTTAAAAAATGTTAAAGTACTGACGTTTGATACTGGAGGGACTATTCTTGACTGGTTTACTGGTTTTAAAACAGCCTTCCACTCTAATTGCTCAAAGTATGATAAAAGCTTAGACTTTGCTGATTTAGCTAGGACTTTTAGAAAAAAATCACTATCTTACGTTGTGAATCAAGATGCATCAGTTAAGGATACTATTAATTTTGATCAAGCTCACTTAATTGCTTTAAACAAAATGATTGAAGAAGGATTAGTCCCTGATTTGTCAGAAGAAGAAAAGCATGCAATAGCTTATAAAACTCCTCATTCATTGCTTGCATGGAATGACTTTCCAGAGATATTGCCATTGATTAAACAAAAAAAAGTTTGCGTTTCATTTACACTGTTGAGTATTAAACTTGTAATAGATACTGCGAGACACAATAATCTTAGCTGGGATGCGATAATATCTTGTGAAAGCATAGGTAAATATAAACCAATGCCTGAAGCATACAAAAAAACAGCAGAATGGCTCCAAGTTAAACCAGATGAATGTGCGATGGTTGCCTGTCATAATTTTGATTTAGATGCTGCTAAAAATGTAGGCTATAAGACTATATTTGTAAAAAGAGTAAAAGAATGGGGTGAAAAAGAGAGTCCTGATCCTACGCCGAATCCTTTGCACGATGTAATTGTTGATAATTTTGAAAATATTTTAAATTATATATAGTTTGTCATTATGTGTTTATTTTTAGATCTATTTCGTTTGTGCATTATTTTTATACTTTTAAAAATTTTTCGTTACAATAGAACTAAATTAGAATATATATGCGTTATCTTTTGTAATTGTATTATAAAGGTTAAGTGAAAAATTATTGTTCCACTTAAATATTGTTAGGGTGTTGTATGCAATTTCTACTAGTTGATTATTTACCAATAATAATATTTGTTTTTATTTCCTTTGGACTTTCTTTGGGTTTTGCATTGCTTTCTAACTTTATTGCGCCAAATAATCCAGATATTGAAAAAGTTTCTGCTTATGAATGTGGATTTGCGCCTTTTGATGACGCAAGAAGTAGATTTGATGTTAGATTTTATTTGGTTGCTATATTATTTATAATTTTTGATTTGGAAGTAGCATTTCTTTTTCCTTGGTCAATATCATTAGGGCACATAGGAGTATTAGGATATTGGTCTATGATGCAATTTTTAACACTCTTAACGGTAGGTTTAATATATGAATGGAAAAAGGGAGCATTGGAATGGGAATAAATAAAAAAGATGTAAGGCAAATGCAAAAGGAGGCTAAGTCTTTTTCAAACCGTGGTTATGTGATTACCAAGTTAAACAAACTTGTAAATTGGGCTAGAACTGGATCTCTTTGGCCTATGTCCTTT
>CAYRXL010000038.1:6909-14334 GCA_964428295.1 uncultured Alphaproteobacteria bacterium | reverse complement strand
GACTCTGATAAATTATTTCCTGCAAAAGTTAAACTTTCCAAATTTAAATATAAATTATTATATGCATCAACATAATCTTGCATGTATCCTTCTAATGTAGTGGTATTCTCAACAGCTGAAATAGTAATTGCACTAGAATTTGTTGCTAACAGATTTAAAGTATAACCTGTATAAAGGTCAGTTATGTTATTACTTGACCTAGTCATACTAATACCATCTATTGTAAATGCTGCATTCACACCAGCAACGGTTTGAGTAAGGGTTTTGTCGGATGTATTATATTCAAATGCGTTACTTAAGGTTGCAGATGAGTCTCCACTTGCCGTTACTCTTATTGCATTTGCTGCACCTTGATTTCCTTTTAAGACCAAAACATAGTTAGTGCCATTATACATAATGGATGCTCTTAAATCATTATCACCATCACTGTCTGAATCTGATACTTCATTGTTAATTGCATCTCTCAATTGCGCTAATGTAGTAGATGATGTAGTTTCAACTGTAAAAGAAGTTTTAGAACTATTTGCCGAAAAAGTGTCATTTGTTGAAGAGGTTGTACTATACGTGCCAAAATCTATTGTTAATGTACCTGCTCCTACTAGAGAACCTGTACTGCTAACTGCACCACTAGCAAGAGAATGAGCTGAAGCCAGAGTATTAACTACTAATGAAGCGTTTATATCATCATTAGTAGTAATACCTGTGTTTGTAAAAGTAGCAGTCGTTGTATTACTAGAAGACCCAATATGAGTAGAAGCTCCTGCATCTTGTAAGCTATCTACAGTCAATGAAAATGCCTGTAACTCGCTTTTTAAAATACCTAAAGCTGAAATTTTAGTTTCATACTCAGTTTTATCTGATTCAATCCTTTGTTTTTCTGAAACTGTTTCAGCATTTACAATAGCAGTAATTATTTCTTTAGTGTTTAAACCAGAACCTACTCCTATCTTTGATAAAATTTCAGTTTCCATAGGAGTTTATCCTCCTCCAACTATTCTGTTTATTGAAATAAAGTCAATACGTTTTGTTGAATTCTGGATGCTTGAGCTATCATAGCCATAGCACTTTGTTGTAAAATTTGTGCCTTTGTTAATTCTGAAGACTCTCCAGCTAGATCTGCATCTTCTAATCTTGATCTTGCATGGTTAGTATTTGCGGATACGTTTGTTAAGTTATCAATAGCATTTTCCATTCTACTCATTAATGCTCCCAATTTAGCTCTTTCCATATGTATAGTATCCATGGCTTTATCCACTATCTTCAAAGAATCTATAGCAGCGCTTCTATTTCTAAGATTGATAGTAGAAACAGAAGATAGAGTAGCCGATCCTGGGGAAGATTCAAAAAGAGCATCATCTCCATCTCCATAATCAGTGGTAGCTGTAAAGGAGTGAGAAGAATGCATTACTACTTGTCCAGACACAATAACTGAATCAGCATATCCAGCAGACTGGATACTACTATTAGTAAATGAAGTATCGAACATTGATTTTGTTGCACCAGACAAACGTTCTGCATCTGTAGAATCAAATAATCTTGCGTCCATTCCCGTTACTTGAAGAGAATGAGTTTCGGCATCCGCCACATCCGCAAAATCTAAGTCTTTCAGGTAAATATCATATCCCTCGTCATTTGTTAGATAAACTGTAGCATTATCAACACTTAATGTTCCAACTATCCCTGTTTCTGCAGAATAAGCATTAATTTTATCTCTTAAATCTGTTAAATCCGATGACCCTACAGCAGTACCCAAAGTGACACCAGCTGAAATAGTTCGACCAGTAGAATTTTTTCCAAACAGTGTTAAAGAAAAAGTAGCAGAACCAGCTGTATCAGCAAGTCCTTGAATTTTTAAATTAGTAGATGACGTAGCTGATATTCCAGTTGAGTCAAATTTATTATTTATTTTTGTTTCCATCTCTCTTGCAGTATCATTTGCTTCTACGTTGAATGTAGCCTGTCCTAAATGACCATGGACAGTGAAATCTTCATCCGCTACAGCATTAGTCTTAGTAGTAGTAACTTTGGCTGCTGTTGCAAGATTTGTATAGTCAGATCCTGATTTTGCGTCAGTTCTTACCTGGTGAACACCTATTTTTTCTGTTTTTAAGTTACTTATAGATACCGTAGCAGCTTCTCTTTCATTGGCACCTATTTGAAATCTTCTGTCTGCAAAACTTCCATCTAGTACTGCAATTTCATTATATTTTGTATCTTTTGCAACTCTGTCCAGTTCTTGTATAAGCTGATTTGCTTCTGTTTGCATATATAACTTTTCTTCACCATTATAAAGATCGCTTGAAGCTTGAATTGCTAATTCTCTAATTCTTTGTAAAACCTTTGATGCCTCGTCTAATGCTCCTTCCGCAACCTGAGCTAAGGATAATGTGTCAGAAGCATTTCTCACTGACATATCTAAACCTTTGATTTGCGCGGTCATTCTACTTGCGATAGCCCCTCCTGCAGCATCATCTCCGGCATGATTTATTCTTTTACCTGATGAAATTCTCTCAATAGACTCATTCATTACTCTTTGTTGCTTATGCAAATTATGTAATGTGAATAAAGTACTCACACCTGAATTATTAGATGCCATATTGACCTCCGTTTAGAAAACGTACTCTTGCAAATAATATGCCAATTAATAAATGTATTATTTTACCTTTTTTATTCATAATTATAGACGTTTCCTTAATCTTTTTAAAATTTATGAATAAATCTCTGCAATAATAATGCCAAAACAAACTTAAATTTTTTATATAAGACTTTTATATAAAATACATTAAGAACATTATTGTTCTCTAATTTGAGATACTTGATATGCTTCATCTCATCAAATTTAACGAGATAAGTGCATTGAAAACAATGCACTTATCATACGTTACTTAAGTGGTTTTTATTGTAGAACTGCTAGTATGGCAGACTGTGCCTGGTTAGCTTGCGCAACCATTGCCATCGCAGATTGGTTTAATATAGAAAACTTTGTTAGATTAGCTGTCTCTGAAGCAAAATCTGTATCTGAAATTCTTGCAGCAGCAGCTTCTAAGTTAGCAGCCATACCATATGCTACATTTTGTCTTGCTTTAAGAGAATTTATACCCGCAGCAATATGACCTAAAGATAATGCAACATCAACTAGTAATAAATCAGCTGTAATATCAGCAGCAACAGCAGCTGTATAAGTTCCTGGAGTAGCTGTGAATGAATCATTAGTAGTTATAGTAAGAAGTTCACTTCCACTATCACCATCAACAGACACCCCTATTGAATGTGTTTGGGAAGTTGCTCCAAGAAGTGCATTTTCGTTAAAAGTTGTTTCAGCTACTATGTCCACAATGGTTTGATAGAGTAATGTAGCTTCTTTATTCATGGCTGCTACTTCCATAGTGGAAACATGTAAGTTTGCGTTATCAGCTTGAATACCTAATTCACGTAGTCTGTACGCTATTTTTGCTATCTCATTAACTGCTGATTCTGCAGTTAGCAATGCTCCTATACCGTCTTCAGCGTTTCTAGCTGCAACATAAGTAGACATAGCTCTAGCCTTAAGGTTATTAGAAATACTTCCACCTGCAGCATCACCACCCATTAAAGTTCTATTTCCAGAAGAAAGTCTCATAATGGAAGCATTCATCTCGTGCCTAGCCTTATGAGCTTGAATACCTGCATACTTACCCCCTACTGATATATTTGATATACTTGACATATGATTAGTTCCTTTAAAATAATTAAAAATTGCTTACGTAACTAACTAACGACAACTAGAAAAAATATTTAGTAAACTTATACAAAACTCGACATACTAATTGTAGATGCTCTACTCATGGAATAAATTTTAGCGAGAAAATACTAACCCAAATAAGCTGAGAAAATGAATATAAGGCCAAAATCCTATAGTAGGAATAGTCGGAACAACAGTTATCGAACACTTCATGAATTGGCATATGCAATTTAGCTATTAAATAATTTATTTACAAGGAAATCACTATGGCACAACGATTGCAAAAATATACTATAATTAAATATATTTAGAAGCCATACAGATGATTAGAAACACATTACATACTAATGATTTAAATTTAATAAATAATACTTTTAAAAAATCACTCAAGTTTGCAGAGCTAAAGAAGTTCAATATAGCAATAAAATTATTACAGGATTTAAAAAATAAATTTCCTAAAGTATCCGATATTTTTTTTAATTTGGGGTGTATATATTTTAATAATAATAACTATCCAGAGGCCATAAAAGAATTTAAAAAATGTCTATCTTTTTCCCCTCATGACAAAAATATAATGTTTAACCTTACAGCTGCATATTACCAATTTGCAAATACCCTTCTAAAAAATAAGAAATTATCTGAGGCAATTATTTATTTTAGAAAATCAGAGATACATTTTAAAAAATGTAAGAATGAAGGAATCTTAGCAGATGTTTATGTTAAGTTAGCTCATTGCTATCAAGCCTCAAAAGATTTCTTAAAAATGAAGCAAGCCCATGAAAAATTATATCAATTAAATAGAAAGCCTGCTATAGCTTCCGGATTATTATGTTATTCAAAATTGTGTTGTGCAGATTGGAAAGAATTAAATTTAATTTCTGAAAAAATAAAAATTGATTTAAGGAATGATCTTTCATCTACAACACCTTTTACTTCTATTTTATTATTCGATTGTCCAGAAATTCAATATTTAGCATCTAAAAATTATTCAAAATTTTATTTTAAAAATAATATAATTAAAAATAATTTTAAAAAAAATAAAAAGCATAAGAAAATAAGAATTGCTTATTTATCAAGTGATTTTTATAACCATGCAACTTCTCATTTAATTGCTGGAGTTTTTGAAAATCAAAATAATGAAACTTTTGATTATTATGCTTTTTCCTATGGAATTAAAATGGATGATTCCAAAATAAGCTCCAGAGTCCGAGGTTCATTTAAAAATTTTTTTGATGTTTGTAATCTAACTGACAAAGAAATAGAAACTTTATTAATAGAAAATGAGATAGATATAGCAATAGATTTAAAAGGACATACTCAAGAAAACAGAATTAGAATTTTACAAAACAAGCCCTGCCCCATCCAAATTTCGTATTTAGGCTTTCCTGGTACACTAGCAACTGATTTTATTGATTATCTTATTATTGACAATTATATAATTAATGAGAAAAATAGAAAATATTTTACTGAAGATATTATTTATCTTCCAAACTCTTATCAGTGTAAAGATTACAAAAATATTAATCTAAGGAAATTTTCAAGAAAAGATTTTGGTTTACCCGAAGATAAATTTATATATTGTAGCCTGAATAATACTCAAAAGTATAATGAGCAATTGTTTGATTCATGGATGAAAATATTAAATATTAGTAATGAATCAGTTTTATGGCTACTAGATGATTCAGAAATAGTAAAGGAAAATATTTTTAAGAAAGCGAGTAATAAGGGAATTTGTAAAAATAGAATCATTTTTGCTCAAAGAATAGATAGAAATTTACATCTATCAAGACTTACATTGGCTGACTTATTTTTAGACTCTTATCCTTGCAATGCTCACACTACAGCAAGTGATGCATTGCTTGTAAATTTACCCATTTTAACAATTTCTGGAAAAACAATGAGCAGTAGAGTCGCTGGTAGTTTATTAAAAGAACTAAAACTTGATAGCTTAATATGTGAAAATTTTCAAGAATATATAGAAAAAGCAATTTTTTTTAAAAATAATAAAAACTCATTAATAAACATGAAAAAAAGAATTACTAAAAACAAGGAAAACAACCCTATTTTCAGTGCAAAATATTTTGCTAGTAACCTTGAAAAAGGTTACAAAATTGCATGGAATAATTTTATTAATAATAAAAAACAAGATATTAAATTATAATTATTTTAGGAGTTAATTATGTCTGAAGAAACAAACACACTAGTAAAAGAAGCTAGATCAGAAAGAATATTAAAACGTTTTAGAGAGGCTAACATGGAACCAAAACTTATTTCTTTAGCTGAAAAAGCAGCCAAACTAAAACAATATGATGAAGCTATTGGCATTTTAGATAATCTTCTCTTGCTAGAACCTGAAAAAAAAGAGCATATTGCGAAGTTATATATCAAGTTTGAAAAGCTAAAAAAAGATGATAAATAACTTCAAGTTAACAATAAAGCAAAACTTCTAATTTATAAATAATCCTTATATTAGATTACTATGTAAGGGTTATAAATTATTAAGAGGTAGAATCATAAATCTATGTACTATTTAAACTAATTCCATAATCATTCATTTTTTCTGAGTGCTAAAGTACGATAATATGAACTAAATCTTATTATAAGGTAGGCTAAAATAGTGCATTATTTAGAAGAAGCTATTTAACCTAATAGATCTAATTTAGCTGCATCAACATTATTTGCCTGAGCAGATAAAGATAAAGAAACTTTATGTAACAATATGTTCCTTGTTAATCTAGCAGTTTCAGCCGCAATATCTACACTTTCTATAGTTACAGCTGCTGATTTTAGTATAGCAGAAGAAGTCGATGTTACATCCCTTCTAGCTTTTGCAGCAAGAGTTGCACCAGCTACTTGCCCCTGATCATTAGCAACAGTGGTCTCTAAAGTATTTGCAGTAGATGTTGCCGAAGAAGCTGCTGTTACTGACGCTATTGAACTTATTCCCCCTATAGTTATAGTTAATTGATTGGTCCCATTGGGACTAGCCCCTATAGTTAAACTTACATTACTAGTGTTTAATAAATTTTTCGAGTTATACTTAGTATTAGATACTATATTGTCTATAGCCGTTGTTATACTAGCCGTTTCTTTGTTTAATGCAGCAACGTCATTAGTTGAAAGCAATGAATTATTTGTATTTAATATCCCAATTTCCGCTAATCTAGTATTTAATGCACCAATCTCATCTAATGATGTCTTTGCTACCTGAAGAGCCGCCAATGCATCTTGCAAATTGTTACTGGCTGCCATATTACTCGCAGAATCTGCTCTCAAATTATTGGCTATTGATTGAGCTCCAGCATCATAACCAAACGCAGTCCTTTTTCCAGAGGACAATCTAGCTATAGACTCAGTTATTTTAGATAATGAGAGTTTTGCACCCAGATTGGCAAATATTGAGGATGGATTACCTTTATTCAAAACCTACTACCTTAAAATAAATTAAATAAAACTACGTTAGGTAGAACGACTTAAATAAAAATATTTTAGTTAGTTAATAAATTATGCGGCAGTAGACTTACAGATTTTTCTTATATTGTGAGTAAAATTTTCTAAAGTACGTGGAGAAAAAGCTTTATTTTCATTGACTAACTCAAATAGACCTCTCTCTAAAGAGTACTTTGGGTGCCATCCTGTTTTTTCAGTCAATTTCATAATATACCTTCTCTTAACTTCAATATTTTCTTTTTTAAAAATTTTAT
>CAYRXL010000038.1:0-6899 GCA_964428295.1 uncultured Alphaproteobacteria bacterium | reverse complement strand
TCAAGAATCATTACAGGATTAAATATTAACAACGCAGGAGTATTTGATGTAAATGCTTCTCTCACTAAATCATAGATGTAATCTTCATCAGCAACTGATCCTGATTTTAGATTAAATACTCCTGACAAATTGTTATCTAAAGTTTTAACGATAGCATCAGTTATATCTTCTATATGTAAATAATCTCTAATAAAACCAGATTTTCTATAAGGATGACCTGTTAAACAATGGCTGTTTATTATTTTCGATATATCACTATTCTCACTGTCAAAAGGTCCATAAGGATTACTAATTCTTATATGAGACCCAACAATATTATTAGCTTCGCAATTGGCTAAAACTGCTATACCTGATGCCAATTTAGACTTTCCATATGGGTTTTTGGGTCTTGGAAACTCTTCCTCATCATGTCCAATATCTAATTCTCCATATTCTTCCATTGTTCCAATATTCACAAAATTTTTAGCATCAATCTTTATAGCTAACTCCATACATTTTAGTGTCATTTCCATATTCTCAACTATTTGCAAGGAATGATCTTCTTTAATAAAATCACTGCTCAACAATGAACAATTAACTATGCTTTTACAATTTGCATCCTTAATTTTTCTTATTAACGATGGATCTATATAATTAGAGTAGGATAACAGATTATAACCAGACAGCCTTTCTAATCTAGTAAGCTTTTCTGCAGGTTTAACTAAAGCTAATACAGGTCTATTTAACTCAATAAGCTTTTTTGTCAAACTTGAGCCTATAAAACCGTTTGCCCCTATTACTAATGTAGATTTTAACATATAAAAATCATATAATTCTAGTTTACTAAAATTTTTGTTTTATGATATTTTGCAAATATTATGCCTAATTTTAATATATGTTATGGATTATAAGTAGATTTATGCTTACATTTTCTCAAGTTTCTAATGTTAGTGTCGTTTATATCATGATTAAGTACAAACTTTGGAAATTATTATGACAAATAGAGTAATCGTAACAGGAGCAAATGGTTTTATAGGGTCACATTTGATAGCAGAACTTATCGAATCCCAAATACCTGTGATAGCTATAGTAAGGTCAAATTCTAACGTAGAAATTCTAAAAAAACATAAATGTTATAATATATTAAGAACTTCTAATTATTTAGACCCTAGTTTTATAAGACAAATATCTATAAGCAAACCAAATTACATTGTACATTGTGGATGGCAGGATTTAGATGAAAACAAAAGTTTAAGTTTAATAAATAATATGAAATTGCTATTAGATGCTTTGGAACTGTCTAAAAGAATAAACTGCAATGGTTTTATAAGCATAGGTAGTTATGAAGAATACGGCACAATAAAGAACATAGCAAATGAGGAATACGCAACTAAACCAATTACTTCATTCGGAAAAATCAAGCTAGCCACAAGCCTTACCTCTATTAATTTTTGCAATAACAACAATATGATTGGATGTCACGTAAGACTTTCAATGCCTTACAATTCAAGAAACACAAATACTTGGAATATCCCTAGCATTATAAACAATTTTTCTAAAGGAGAAAATCCAAAAATTTTAAATGCTTCCCAATATATAGATTATATTCATGTTTCAGACATTGCCAGAGGAATAATTTCACTAATCAAAGCTAAAACTGGAGGAGTCTATAATTTAGCATCTGGAAAATCAGAACAGATAAAAAGATTAGTCAATATGATAAAAAATGAATTAAACTCTGATATTATTCCTCAGTTTAAAGATGAAGAAATTTATAGTGATTTCAGAATTAATATTGATAAAATTATTAATAAGTCTGGTTGGAAGCCTAGTATTTCTATATGGGAAGGAATATCCATGATAATACAAGAAGAAAAATTTTCTAAAAACCCTAGTTTATCTGAGTTTTCTAAAAGAATAAGAGAGTTGTGTAAGTCTTCTATTAACTAACAAAATTAGCTTAAAAACACAATATACTCTATCATATTTTATAAACTGCATTATAATAATTAATTTAGGAGAAATTATTGGCAAAAAGCTTTTGTCCTGAGTGGGTCTATAACGTAGCGGTATCTAGAACTGCTTATGAATTTATCATAGCAGAAATGCCTATAAGATCTTATGCAAAAAAATATGCCATAGGATTATCAGAGGTTTTTAATGAAATTAAGTTTGAAGAAATTGAAAATGAAGCAGAACTACTTCTAAGATTTCTTGTAGAAATGAATACAGACAACGCTGATGAGCTATTAAATTTTTATGTTTATTATACACTTAAATTTGAGAATCAAGGAACTCCAAGAAAAATTAAAGGAATTTTTGGAAGTGCGCTGACAGGAATTAAAGAGAAAAAGTATGGAGAAGAAACAACTCTCAAATCTTTCAGAGCATATGTATTCGGGTTAAGATCTGGCGTGTCAGAAAAACCGTCAGCAGGATGGGATGTTAATGACGAAACAGAATTAGAGTTTTTAGGTGAACTATTAAAAAAAGAAGCAGATATAGTAGACGCGCTCTAGATAGTAGTAGACATAGAAATTATGTATGAATTTTCTACTTGTATTTTGATAATGCCCATATTTTCAGCATTACCTCAGAAATTGAAATAAAGTTAAATCAGAGATTTTTACAAAAGCCTGCTGTGAAGCTTGTAAACTAGTAATCTTAGATTGAAGTTGTGTCACTAGAGCAGCTAAATCTGCTTCTGATATAGAAGACATATCCTTATCTATTGCTATTTTTCGCTAAGCCAACAGCTCTAGTTGTCTTTCAAGTGAATTAGTCCTGGCTCCAATTATAGCTCTCTGATTAGCTAAGTGATCCTGAACAGATTTAACATCATTTAATCTACTTTGAACACTTTGGTTATAGTCATATAATCTTTGTTCTTTTGCTAAAGAATTCCCACTTCCATCTATTGCATCAAAAGTAATCCAAGATTTTGGCTCTTTTTCAGCTGTTGTAATCCCTTCAATTTGTAAATCTGTAATACTTATAGGTCCATTGTTTGAATCTGAAAGTGTTATAGTAGTTCCTGAAAGACTTGCTGTTACCGTAAGTCCACTTGCATTGATAGCAGTGACCAAACCTGACAAATCAGTACCCGGCAAATCTACTTCAATATCAGCAGAGCTAGTACTATCAGATAGCTTAAATTTATAAGTTCCTGGATTTCCATTTTCTAACTTTAAAGTGGCTCTTCCCACTGCTTTTACTTCTGTAACACTTTCAGAAGAAGTTCTAACTGCATACGTTAAATCTTCAATTAAAGTAAATATTGGCGAAACGGTATCATTGGCAGTAATAGACATAAAAACACTCCCACCATCTAATGTAGTTCCTACCATTCTAGTTTCTGAAACAGCTACCGAATTTGTTCCTCTATCTCCTTCATATAAAATTCTACCAAAACTATCTTTTTGAAATGGTTGTGTCTTAGTATGATAACCACCAAAAATATAGGCACCAGAGCTGTCCACTGCATTTGCTATACTAAACATTTCCTCTTTAATCTGATCTAATTCTATAGCCAATGATTCTTTATCAACAGCTCCTAAAGTATCTGTAGCACCTTGAAGTGCCAATTCACTTGCACGAATCATTAAATTAGATACACCTATCAATGAAGAATCTGCTATATTTAATCTATTAATAGCATTAATGGCATTGTCACTATACTGAGTAAAACGTTCTTTTACTTGAGAAAGCCCAGATAATTCCACAGCTCCAACAGGATCATCAGAAGGCTGAGTTATATTTTTGCCTGACGAAATCTTGTTTTGTATAGACTGTATTTCTTCATTTAATTTATTAAATAAAGCTACTTGTTGCTGATTAAATAGTTTTGTACTTACTTTCATACAAATTAAATCCTATCAATTAACGAATCAAACAATTCTCTTGCTGTTTGCAAAACTCGTGCCGAAGCTTGATATGCTTGTTGATATTCAATCAACTGAGCAGCCTCATCATCCATATTAACACCGCTCATTTCTGAAGCTGCGTTTGCTGCAGCATTTTTTACCATTTCAACAGATTGTAAATTTAATTTACTACTTTGCACTGTAGCTCCAACAGAAGCAATAATTTGTGAGAATATTTCTTGAAAATTACCTTTGGATTCTGAGGCAAACTTGTCATTTTGTAAATTTAACATAGCTAAAATATTTCTACCATCTCCCACTCCACCAAGGTTATCTGAGATAGTAAAACTATCTTTTCCTTTAGGACTTCCATTTACACGCAAACGTAATCCTGCAACCTGAAACCTTCCATTTGCATCTAATTGTCTTTCAGTTATAACATGCCCACTATCAAGATCCTTGATAGAAACTAATTTCTCATTTACCTCATCTACTATTACTTCTAAATTCTGGCTTTCTTCATCTACAGAAATGATTTCTTCATCATAGTTAGCTGAAAAAGTCCTTGATGTCCCTCCTCCATTAACAACTAATATTAAATCTTCTGGAGGCATATTGGATATTGAAATACTTTGTCCTATTCTACTCTTGTTAGAATTATTTGTTACACTTATTTGGGATGCATTACCAGTATTACTAGTGATTTTAATTTCATTATTTACTAAACTAACATCATGAGGATGTACTTTAATACCAAAATTTTCGTTTCTAGTAGCATCTTCTTCAAACGAGATTTCATGAATAGGACCGACATCTAATTTTCTTGTTAATGAAATGTATTTATTAGTAAGATCCCATTCTATATTAACCCCATTAAGTCCAATACCTCTTTGAATGCCTTCTCCAGAATAATCATAAAGGTCGAAAGAGTTATCTGAAATCGCTCCACCATTATCAGCAGTTAATTTTAAATAAGATTCTATACTAGAATCAACTGATGTTAATGTAATATCTTCAGAGCTAGTTCCATTAGAAATAATTTTATAAGCTGAACCTGTCCATTTAACAACAACACTCTTACTTGCACCTGAAATATTAGCATCTGCATTAATTTTAGTTTGTAGCGCCTGAGCTATAGCACCGTTTGAACTATACTCTCCTGCTGTCAGTGTGATAGTTCCTGAACTAGTTCCATCTACTGATAGTTGAAGAGTATTTCCACTACCAGGAACTGTATAGGTCGATGAGCTGTTAATTGCTGTAGCTGTTCCTCCTAACCATGAGGCATTATTCCATTTTGCTCTGTATGTAGTTTTATCAGAAGAAACACCACCATTTGCAGCTGTAAATTTCAGATAATTTTCAATTGTTGCATCTACAGAAGATATACTTATAGCTGCAGTTGATGTTCCACCTTTTGATACAATTTGATAGGAAGATCCATCCCAAAGAACATTCACATTTTTACTTGCTGCAGATAATGTTGAATCATCATTTATTGCATTCTGTAAAGCTACTGCTACTTCTACATTACTAAAATAGGTAGCCGCAGGAAGAGTTATAGAGCCAGAAACAACATCATCAACGGACAATTGAAAAGTATTATCACTATCCGCAAGGATCCAAGTAGAATCTGGAGCAACGGATGTTGCTGTTCCACTTAACCAAGAACCAGTCTTAACTGATAAATTAAAATAATCTCCAGAAGTTGGATTATCTGTAACAGTTGTTCCCTCTATATTTATTATGCTATCATCCAAACCAAAGTTAGTTTTTGATAAATTATTTTCACTATTATTTGGAAATGAAAATTGACTTGCAGAAATTGATCCTTCTGCAACTACTCCCAGCTGATAACCGTTAATTTCTTGAACACCACTATTTGAAGAGCTCAATTTTAAATAAGAGTCAATTGTGTTATCCATTGATGTTATTTTCACACTCGCTACAGTATTATCACTTAAACTAAAAGTTTGATTTCCTGTATTCGACACTATTTCGTATTTTAATCCAGTCCACTTTACACTTACTGATTTACCTGCATCAGATAAATTAGAATCAGCGTTTATTAAAGTTTGAAGTTTGCTTGCTAATGCCGTATTCGATGTATAAGTATCTGCCGTTAGAGTTATAGTACCAGACGCAGTTCCGTCCACAGAAACCTGAAAAGTATTGTCACTATTAGCAAGAGTCCAAGAATTTTCATTAGATATTTCAGTTGCAGTACTACCCGACCAACCATTTACTGGTGTAAAAAAACTTCTAACTCTATTTTCCTCTCCACCAGACACATGAACTTTATCACCTATAACATTAAGAACATATGTCTGACCCTCAAAGTTTAAGGAGAGTTTACTTCCACTGGCAGGCAAATCACTTATAACTTCTCCAACTACACGTATATCTGGCGATGACGATCTAACATTTGCTAGTAAGGCCTTAGCAATCGATTCAGTATTATTTTCGTCCAAATCAGATGTAGAAATACTTGCAGTAAATGAAGAACTAGATCCTGAGGCAGGCAATGTAAATTCGTAAACTCCCATAGCCGAACTAGAAAAAGTCCCTGAATCGTTAACACCAGATAAATCAGCTGCACCAAAACTAATTGGCTTTATAGTTATAACTTCTCCCGTGGATGAATACTCTATATTGAACATACCAGAATCAAGCCCTGTTAAGGATGCATTACCAACTAATATAGAGCTATCATTTGTACTCGTGATTTCGAAATCTGAAGCCGAAGTATATTTTATTGAACCAGTAAAAACAGCCGAATTTGAAGAAGGTGTACCAAGTACAATTGCCGAAGAAGTTTCCGAAAAATCTTCATTGATTACTTTAGCAGTAGTAGTAGAAGGTGACTCAAAATCTGATATTAAAATATCATCACCCTCACTATTTTCTAAAAATATTCTTTTCTGATAAATGTTCTCCTGCTGAATTTTGAGCATTTGGAGTGCTTTTCAGTAGATTTAATCTGAGTTTTACCCATTCTGGAAATCGGTTTTTTAAATCTTGATCATTTAACAGAGAAAGAAGAGTTGGAGATACTGA
>CAYRXL010000037.1:13378-14545 GCA_964428295.1 uncultured Alphaproteobacteria bacterium | reverse complement strand
ATGTAGATGTTAGTTCTAATTCTATTGGAAAAGGTTTTGCTGGAGCAATGAAAAGGCATAATTTTTCTGGATTAAGAGCAAGCCATGGAGTCTCTGTATCACATAGAAGTCATGGCTCTACCGGTAACAGTCAAGATCCAGGGAGAGTATGGAAAGGTAAGAAAATGGCTGGTCATATGGGGTCATCTAAGGTCACAATCCAGAACCTTGAAGTTGTATCGGTAGATGATGATAGGGGATTGATTCTTGTTAAAGGTGGAGTTCCTGGGGCGAAGGGGTCTTCAGTTGTGCTTAATGATGCTAAGAAAAAGAATACGCCAATTATAAATGCAATTGAAACAGAACAAAATGAGTCTAATCAAAACCAGATAAATAATGAATCGGTAGACAAAAATGAGCAAATTAAAACTGTTAAAAATGAAAAAAAATCTGATGAAAATCAGTCGAATAATGTATCTAAGAAAGAAGAGAATATAAAATTAGAGACAGAAACTCAAAAATCCTTAGAAAGTAAAAAGGAACAAAATGAAAGTTAAAGTAATATCTATAGACAATAAAGAGGTGGAAGAAATAAATCTAGCCAAATCAGTTTTTGGCGCTGATATAAGAGAGGATTTAGTTTCGAAGCTTATAAGGTGGCAGTTAGCCAAGAGAAGAAGTGGTAACCATCATGTAAAAGAAAGAAATGAAATTAATGGTTCCAACGCAAAAATTTACAGACAAAAAGGAACTGGTAGGGCTAGACATGGGTCTAAAAAGGTAGTTCAATTTAGAGGAGGAGGAGCTGTTCATGCCCCTAGAAAAAGGACACATAATATAAAAATACAAAATAAAGTAAAAAAACAAGCTATGAGGAGTATATTATCTTCAAAATATAAGGAAGGAAGTATAGTAGTTATTGATGAATTTAAATTAAAAAATATTAAAACTTCTGAACTTGTCAAAAAATTAACTTCCATAGGTATAAAATCGGCTGTTATGATAGATGGAAAAAAAATAGAAAAAAACTTTTATTTATCTTCCAGAAATATAAAACATATTAAGGTTATTCCTATGCAGGGAACAAATGCTTTTGACATACTTCGAAACGAGAATCTTGTTTTTAGTAGGGAAGGAATTAAAAGTTTAGAAAAGATTTTATTATGAGTAGGGAATTACATAATTTTG
>CAYRXL010000037.1:12024-13368 GCA_964428295.1 uncultured Alphaproteobacteria bacterium | reverse complement strand
GTGATAAAGTCACCATTGGTGACTGAAAAATCTACAGATTTGTCTAAGAATAATCAAGTGGTATTTAAAGTTGATATTAAAAGTAATAAATCAGAAATTAAAGATGCTATAGAAAAAATATTTAAAGTAAAAGTAAAAGCAATAAACATTATTAAAAGTAAAGGAAAAGTGAAAATTTTTAAAGGTAAAAAAGGAAAACGTATAGATAGTAAAAAAGCGATAGTTTCTCTCAAGGAAGGTGAGACTATTGATTTTTCTAGTGGAGTTTAGAATATGCCATTGAAGACTTATAATCCTACTAGTCCATCAAGAAGACAACTGATAGTTGTAGATAATAAAGATCTACACAAAGGTAAACCATATAAGATACTAACTGTTGGTTTGAGAAAATCTGGAGGAAGAAATAATAAAGGTAGAACTACTGTTTGGTGGAGAGGAGGAGGTCATAAACGAAACTATAGAGTAATAGATTTTAAAAGGAATAAAGATGATATAGAAGCGGAAGTAATTAGGGTAGAATATGACCCAAATAGGACATCTAATATAGCTTTGATAAAATATACTGATGAAACTTATAATTATATACTAGCACCCCAAAGAATAAAGATGGGTGATAAGATAGTTTCAGGGGAAAAAGTGGATATAAAACCTGGCAACTGCTTGCCGATGAAGAATATTCCAACAGGCACTGTTATTCACAATGTGGAAATGAAACCACAAAAAGGAGGGCAGATAGCTAGATCTGCTGGTTCTTATGTCCAGCTTATAGGAAAAGATAGAGGATATGCTATGCTAAGACTCACATCTGGAGAGCAAAGAATAGTTCCTTTGTCTTGCAGAGCTACAGTAGGTGCGGTCTCCAATTCTGATCATCAAAATATTAATCATTCTAAAGCAGGTAGAAATAGGTGGCTAGGTAAAAGACCTCACGTTAGGGGAGTTGTTATGAATCCAGTAGACCATCCGCATGGGGGTGGAGAAGGAAGAACTTCTGGGGGTAGAAATCCAGTTACACCTTGGGGAGTTCCAACTAAGGGTAAAAGAACTAGAAATAATAAAAGAACAAATAAATATATTTTACGTCGCAGAAATAAAAGATAGGAGATAAAATTGGCCAGGTCAGTTTGGAAAGGACCTTTTGTAGATGGATATCTAATTAATAAGGTACAGAAGGTTTTAGAGGAAAATAGTAAGAAACCAATTAAGACTTGGTCGAGAAGGTCTACTATACTACCTCAGTTTGTTGGAATAACCTTTTCTGTTTATAATGGTAAAAAGTTTATACCTGTGCTTGTTACTGAAGAAATGGTGGGGCAAAAATTGGGAGAATTTGCTCCTACTAGA
>CAYRXL010000037.1:5337-12014 GCA_964428295.1 uncultured Alphaproteobacteria bacterium | reverse complement strand
GTAAAGAGGGGTTAGATGTCACTAGTTAGTAATGAACATACAGCAAGGGCTAATGCTAAGAGTATAAGAGTTAGTCCCCAAAAATTGAATTTAGTTGCTAGTTCTATAAGAGGAGCTAGAGTTAAAGAAGCAGTTGAACAACTTTCATTCTCGAGAAAAAGAATAGCAAAAGATGTTCTAAAAGTTTTAAACTCGGCAATAGCTAATGCTGAAAACAACCATGGATTGGATATTGATAAGTTAGTGGTTTCACAAGCATACGTTGGAAAATCTATTAGAATGAAACGAATTAGGGCTAGAGCAAGAGGGAGGGCTGCTCGGATAATTAAACCTTTTAGTCGTCTAACTATTATAGTGGAACAAAAACAGGAAAAAGAGGAATAGTTATGGGACAAAAAGTAAATCCAATAGTGATGAGGTTGAATGTTAATAGAACATGGGAATCTAAATGGTATGCAGAAGGCAAAGACTATGCTCGATTACTACATGAAGATATAAAAATAAGGGATTATATCAAAAAAGAATTAAAAAGCGCTGCAGTCAGTAAGGTAGTTGTAGAAAGACCAGCTAAGAAGGCTATAGTTACAATTCATACAGCTAGACCGGGGGTTGTTATAGGTAAAAAAGGGACTGATATTGAAAAAATAAGAAAGAATGTATCTAAGTTAACAGATGGAGATGTACAGCTCAATATAGTTGAGGTAAGAAAACCAGAGTTAGATGCACAATTAATAGCAGATAATATAGCGGAACAACTTGAAAGGAGAGCGTCTTTTAGAAGAACTATGAAAAGAGCTATACAAGCAGCTACAAGACTGGGAGCTCAGGGTATTAAGGTAGTTACTGGAGGTAGGTTAGGTGGTGCTGAGATAGCCAGAGTTGAGTGGTACCGAGAAGGTCGAGTTCCGTTGCATTCTTTAAGGGCTGATATTGATTATGGGGTGTCAACAGCCCATACGGCTTACGGAACTTGTGGAGTAAAGGTTTGGGTGTTCAAAGGAGAAATAATGGATAAATCTAGTTTGTCAGGTGTAGATAATACAAATGGCGGTGAAGAAACACTAAAGAAGAAAGAAAATTAAATCATGTTATCTCCAAAAAGAACTAAATATAGAAAAGCACACAAAGGAAGAATCCATGGGAATGCAAAAGGGGGTACTACCTTAAATTTTGGCTCTTATGGTATGAAGGCTTTGCAACCAGAGAGAATAACTGCCAGACAAATTGAATCAGCTCGAAGGGCTATAACACGTCATATAAGACGTCAGGGTAGGATATGGATTAGAATTTTTCCAGATCTTCCTGTGTCACAAAAACCAACTGAGGTGAGAATGGGTAAAGGCAAAGGGACACCAGAATATTGGGCTTGCAGAGTAAAACCAGGAAGAATTTTATTTGAGTTGGATGGTGTATCTGAAGATATAGCAAAGAGAGCATTTGAATTGGCATCAGCTAAATTACCTATTGAAACTAAATTTGTAACTAGAGGAGTTAAAATCTAATGAAGATTAGGGAAATTAAAACTAAAACTAATGATGAGCTAGAGGGTATGTTGAAAGATTTGAAAAAGGAACAATTTAACTTGCGATTTCAAAAAGCCATGGGCCAATTGGAAAGTACAGCTAGAGTTAGGATAGTTAGAAGGGATATAGCAAAAGTAAAAACTTTAATAAAGTTGAAAGGTGGGGAGAAATAATTTGCCAAAAAGAATTTTAAGCGGAATAGTATCAAATTCTTCTAGTAACAAAACTGTTGTTGTTAAGGTTGAAAGAAGATTTAAACATCCCATGTACAAGAAATATATAAAAAGATCTAAAAGGTATCATGCTCATGATGAAAAAAATGCTTATAAAGTTGGAGACTCTGTTTTTATCCAGGAATGTAAACCATATTCAAAACTAAAGACATGGGAAGTTATAGAGCAAAGATTAAATAAGAATTTATCTAAGGATGTAAAATGATACAATCAGAGACAAATTTAGAAGTGGCTGATAATTCTGGTGCACGGAAAGTACAATGTATAAAGGTTCTCGGTGGTTCAAAAAGGAAGACTGCAGGAATTGGAGATGTAATAGTGGTATCAGTAAAAGAAGCCATACCACGCGGAAAGGTTAACAAAGGTGATATCCACCATGCGGTTATAGTTCGTACAGCTAAAGAAATTAGAAGAAGAGATGGAAGCGCTATAAGGTTTGATAAAAATGCTGCAGTTTTAATAAATAAACAACAAGAGCCTATAGGAACTAGAATTTTTGGACCTGTAACAAGAGAATTGAGAGCAAAAAAGTTTATGAAGATTATTTCATTAGCTCCTGAGGTTTTATGATGGAAAAAAATAAAATAAAAATCAGAAAGGGCGATAATATTATAGTAATAGCTGGAAAGCATAAGGGAGCCTCGGGGGAAGTGATTTCGATTTTCCCTGAGAAAAAGAAAGTAATAATTAGAGGTGTTAACATGGTAAAAAGGCATACGAAGCCTTCGCAAGCGTCTACAGGAGGAATAGTAGAGAAGGAAATGCCTATAGACATATCTAATATTTCCTTTGTTGACCCAAAAGAATCTAAACCTACAAAAATAGGATTTAAAATTTTAGATGATGGTCGTAAGGTAAGATTTAGCAAGCGTTCTGGAGAAATTATAGATGCGTAGGAAAGGGAATGAAGAGTAGATTAAAAGAAAAGTATGACAAAGAAATCAAGGCTGTTTTGAAAGAAGAGCTGGGTATTAAGAATGACTATGCTATTCCTAAACTTGTTAAACTATCTATAAATATGGGAGTAGGAGAAGCGGTGCAGGACAAAAATAAGATTGAGGGAGCATTAAAAGATCTGGCTGCTATAAGTGGACAGAAACCAGTAGTTACAAAAGCACGTAAATCTATTGCAGGATTCAAATTGAGAGAAGGTTCAAATGTGGGAGTAAAGGTTACTTTAAGAAATGAAAGAATGTACGAATTTTTAGATAGGCTTGTTAATATAGCTCTTCCTAGAGTAAGAGACTTTAGGGGATTAAGCTCTAAAAGCTTCGATGGTAAAGGTAACTTTTCTCTAGGAATAAAGGAGCAGATAGTATTTTCTGAGATAGACTATGATAAATTAGATTCCTTAAGGGGGATGGATATAACTATTGTTACTACTGCTAAAAATAATAAGGAAGGCATGGCGTTATTAAAAAAGTTTAATATGCCCATATCGTAAAATTTTGGAGGAGGATATATTGGCAAAAAAAAGTGCAATTGAAAAAAATAGAAGTAGAATCATCAAGTATAGAAGGAAT
Source organism: uncultured Alphaproteobacteria bacterium (assembly GCA_964428295.1). Taxonomy (GTDB): domain Bacteria; phylum Pseudomonadota; class Alphaproteobacteria; order TMED109; family TMED109; genus CAYRXL01. The sequence goes on along the minus strand of CAYRXL010000037.1, from coordinate 8,735 downwards.
TTGGATAAACGTAACAAGTTGAAAGCAATAGTCAGAGATAAAACTATTTCTCAGGAAGAAAGATTTAATGCTAGCTTAAAATTAGCTTCATTACCGAGGGATGGGTCTATAACTAGGATAAGGAATAGATGTGAATTAACGGGTAGGCCTCGAGGTTTTTATAAAAGAGTTAGACTTTCTCGTATTGCACTTAGAGAGCTTGCTGCAAGTGGTAGGATTCCTGGAATGACTAAAGCTAGTTGGTAGGAGAACAGATATGACTATGACAGATCCGATAAGTGATATGCTAACAAGAATTAGAAATGGTTTGCAGGTGAAAAAGGAAATTGTTTCTTGTCCCAGTTCTGGAATAAAACTTTCAATACTAGAAGTTCTTAAAAAAGAAGGTTATATAAGGTCATATAAAAAAAACTTAACAAACGTTAAAAAACCCATAATAGAAATTGAGCTTAAATATTATGAAGGTAGTCCAGCCATTAAAGAGATAGTAAGAATTTCAAAGCCTGGAATGAGGGTATATACTCCAGAAAAAGATATGCCAAGCATTAGGAATAAAATGGGTATATCAATAATATCTACCTCTCAAGGTGTCATGACTAACCAATCAGCAAGAAATGCAAATTTGGGTGGTGAAGTAATATGTAGGATATTTTGATATGTCAAGGATTGGAAAACAACCTATATTAATTCCTGATGGAGTCGATGTAAGTGTAGAGGGGTTGCTAGTTAAAATAAAAGGAGGAAAAGGGGAACTTGTTGAAAGTTTTTCTGATTCTATAAATATAGAAAAAAAAGAAACAGCGATTAAAGTATTTCCTAAGAATGAGGATAAATTGACTAAATCTAAATGGGGTTTAACTAGGACACTCATCAATAATATGGTTATAGGAGTTACTGAGGGTTTTGTGAAGAGTCTAGTAATAAATGGGGTTGGTTATAGAGCCTTGGTTGATAGTAATATTCTTTCGTTGCAACTAGGCTTTAGCCATGATATTAAAATAGCTATTCCAGAGGACATACAAGTAGAGTGTCCCAAGCCAACAGAAATAAATATAAAAGGTATAAACAAACAAAGAGTTGGACAGTTTGCCTCAGAAATTAGGTCTATTAGAAAACCTGAGCCTTATAAGGGCAAAGGAATAAGTTATGTGGGTGAGTATATAAGAAGAAAAGAAGGGAAAAAGAAATAGTTTATGATTATAAAGAGTACAGAATTAAATAAAAGAAGAAGTATTAGAAATAGATATAGATTAAAAAGAAAATCTTCAACGTATCCTCGTCTTTCCGTACATAGAAGTAATTTAAATATATATGTACAAGTCATTGATGATACTAAAGGGATGACTTTGGTTTCTGCCTCCAGTATGGATAAAGAGATCAAAAAAGAAATAAAATATGGTGGTAATGTTGATGCAGCCAAGGTAGTAGGTATTACCATAGCAAAAAAAGCGCTGAAGGCTGGAATTGAAAAAGTAGTATTTGATAGGGGGGGATTCTTGTATCATGGAAGAATAAAAGCATTGGCAGAGTCCGCCAGAGAGAATGGTTTAAAATTTTAATATTACAAAGAGGAATGAATGGCTAAAGAAGCTAAAATGCAAGAATCTGAAACAGAACTACTTGATAAGTTAGTTAGTATTAATAGAGTAGCTAAGGTAGTTAAGGGTGGTAGAAGATTTGGATTTGCTGCTTTAGTAGTAGTTGGTGACACTAAAGGTAAGGCTGGTTTTGGTTCAGGTAAGGCTCGGGAAGTTCCTGAGGCAATTAAGAAAGCTACTGATCAGGCTAAAAGAAAGATGGTAAGAGTGCCGCTAAAGGAAGGCAGAACAATTCATCATGATATTCAAGGGATACATGGAGCAGCTAAGGTTGTTTTGAGAACGGCACCTGCAGGAACAGGTATAATTGCTGGGGGACCTATGAGGGCTGTGTTTGAAGCTTTAGGTGTACAGGATGTAGTAACAAAGTCTATAGGAAGTGCCAATCCTTATAATATGGTAAGGGCTACTTTTGATGGCTTAACGAATATACAGGCACCGAGAGTAATAGCTGCGAGAAGAAGCATGAAGGTAAGTGGAGTTTTTGGTAAAAAGAAGAATGTTGAAGAAAAAAACAAAGAAAAAAATAAAGAAAAAAACAAAGAAAAAAACTTTTAGGAATTCAAATTGGTCAGTAAGAATAAATTAGTTAAGATAAAACAAATTGCAAGTCCAAAAGGGCGAAAGTCTTATCAAAGAAAGTGTCTAGTGGGACTTGGACTTAATAAAATAAATAGAGTCAAAGAAGTAGAGGACACGCCAAGTACCAGGGGAATGATTAATAAAATAAAACACTTGGTAGAGATTATAGAAAACGGACAAAAGTGAAAAACATGAAATTGAATACATTAAGTGATAAAGGTTCGTTAAAAAAACGTAAAAGAGTAGGTCGAGGTATTGGGTCAGGGACTGGTAAAACTTCTGGTGCAGGACATAAAGGGCAAAAGTCTCGTTCTGGTGTATCGATAAAGGGTTTCGAAGGTGGACAGATGCCACTTTACAGGAGACTCCCAAAAAGAGGTTTTAATAACCCATTTAGGATGCGATATGAAGAACTCAATCTGAAAGATTTAAATGAAGCTATCAAGTCCAAAAAATTAGATAGTAGTAAAGAAATTAATGAAACGCATTTACAAAAATCTGGTTTGATAAAAAAAATAAAAAATGGAGTCAAATTGTTGGGTAATGGTAAAATTGATTATAAAGTCAACATGAAAGTTACCAAAGCCTCAAAAAAATCTATAGAATCTATCGAAAAGGCTGGAGGTAAGATAAATATTTCTCCTTTACCAAACAAACCTATTAGTGAAGCAACTAGAAAAGGAACATAAATGGTATCAGCAGCTGAACAATTAGCATCTTCGGTAAATTTTGGGGCCATTGCTAAGGCTTCAGAGTTAAAGAAGAGGATATGGTTTACTCTTGCTGCTTTAATTGTATATCGGATTGGTACATATATTCCTATACCAGGAGTAAATCCAGGAGCATTAAATGATATATTTAATCAAAGTTCTGGGGGCGGAATACTAGGAATGTTTGATATGTTTGCAGGTGGTGCTCTCAGTAGGATGTCGATTTTTGCCTTAAATATAATGCCATATATTTCTGCATCTATAATTATACAATTAATGAGTACAGTATCTAGCCATCTTGCTCAGCTTAAAAAAGAGGGAGATTCAGGAAGAAAAAAAATAATACAATACACCAGATATGGGACAGTTGTTTTAGCTTCTGTTCAAGCATTAGGTATAGCATCTGGTTTAGAAGGTATGGATAATTCTCAAGGACCTGCAGTAACTAATCCAGGCATATTTTTTAAATTTATGACTGTAGTTACATTGACAGGGTCAACAGTTTTTC
>CAYRXL010000037.1:5007-5327 GCA_964428295.1 uncultured Alphaproteobacteria bacterium | reverse complement strand
CAAATTACAGCACGTGGCATAGGTAATGGAATTTCTCTTATTATAATGGCTGGTATAGTTGCAGAATTACCAGCAGCTTTAGCTGCTACTTTAGAATTAGGTAAGACAGGTGCTCTTTCAGGAATTTTAATTCTTATATTCTTGATATTAGCAGTTGCAGTAATAGGGATAATAGTATTTGTAGAAAGAGCTCAAAGAAAAATTATTATACAATACCCAAAAAGACAGGTGGGGATGAAAGTTTATGGTGGAGAATCCAGCCACCTACCTCTTAAAATAAATACTGCAGGGGTTATACCTCCTATTTTTGCATCATCTAT
>CAYRXL010000037.1:0-4997 GCA_964428295.1 uncultured Alphaproteobacteria bacterium | reverse complement strand
ACAGGCATCAGTATTAAGGCTGGGTCGGGACCTGATTTGTTAATGTATGTATCGTCTTTACTTGGCAGAGGGCAGCCACTATATATGTTACTATATGTTTCAGCTATTGTGTTTTTTGCTTTTTTCTATACTTCAGTGGTATTTAATCCAGAAGAAACTGCAGAAAATTTAAAAAAGAATGGAGGATTTATTCCGGGAATTAGACCAGGGGAACCTACAGCAAATTATATCAATTATGTTCTTACAAGGCTTACAGTTATAGGAGCTATATATTTGAGTTTAGTTTGTTTGCTACCAGAGATTCTTATTTCTAAGTACTCTGTTCCTTTTTATTTAGGAGGTACTAGTTTATTAATAGTTGTGACTGTTACGATGGATTTAGTAGCTCAGGTTCATTCACATTTATTAGCACATCAGTATGAGGGGTTAATAAAGAAGGCTAAACTTAGAGGTAGAAATTAATGAAAGTAGTTCTTTTTGGTCCTCCTGGAAGTGGAAAAGGTACTCAAGCTAATTTTATAAGAGATCAGTACAACATTCCTCATTTATCTACTGGTGATATGCTTAGGTCTTCTGTTAAATCTGGAACAACTATTGGTTTAAAGGCCAAAGAGGTTATGGAAAAAGGTAATTTAGTTTCTGATAAGATAGTTTTAGGAATAATTGAAGAGAGAATGGAGCAAATGGATTGTAATAAAGGTTTTATATTTGATGGTTTTCCAAGAACTTTGTCTCAAGCTGAGGCGCTAGATATCTTGCTAAAACATAGAAATGATAGTATATCGCATGTAATAGAACTTCAGGTTGATGAAAAAATTATAGTAGAGAGAGTAACTGGACGTTTTTCTTGCGCAAATTGCGGAGGAAATTTTCATAAAACTTTAAACCCGCCAAAAAGGGAAGGATTTTGTGATCATTGTGGAGATAGTAGTTTTCATGTAAGAAAAGATGATAATGAAGAAACAGTTAAAAATAGATTCAAATCTTACTACAAAGATACTGCTCCGCTAATACCTTACTATAAAAGTAAAGGAGTATTTTTTAATATTGATGGGATGGAGACTATTGATGGCATATCAAGGAAAATTAAAGAAATACAGACATAATACATTGAATGTTGACTTGGATAAAAGGCACTTTATAATTTCAAGTCAAAGTTAAGGCCGTCCAAATTGGCGGTATTTTTATTTGGAGAATAACATTGGCACGAATTTCAGGAGTGAATATTCCTACAAACAAAAGAATTGAAGTTGCATTAACCTATATTTTTGGAGTTGGGGAGACTAGAGCTAAAAATATTTGTATTAAAGCCAAACTTGATCCCAATAGAAGGGTGGGCGAACTAACAGAATTAGAACTAAGTAAAATAAGAGAAGTAATAGATAAAGACTTTTTAGTGGAAGGTGACTTAAGAAGAGAAACAGCTATGAATCTTAAAAGACTGATGGATTTAGGATGTTATAGGGGAATTAGACATAGGAGAGGTCTTCCTGTTAGAGGGCAGCGTACTCATACTAATGCTAGAACTAGAAAAGGGAAATCAAGACCAGTAGCTGGCAAGAAAAAAGTTTAATTAAATTTAAATAAATAGGAATAAAGATGGCGACAGATAAGAAAAAAAAGAAAGAAAAGAAAAATATACCATCAGGCGTTGCTCATGTCAGCGCTACTTTTAATAATACAATTATAACTATAACTGATCACCAAGGTAACACTGTGGCTTGGTCATCAGCAGGATCTGAGGGATTTAAAGGGTCTAGGAAATCGACTCCATTTGCGGCACAATTGGCCGCTGAGACAGCTGGAAAAAAAGCTTTAGAAAATGGTATGAAGACTCTAGAAATTGAAGTTAGAGGACCAGGGGCTGGACGAGAGTCAGCATTAAGAGCATTACAATCAACAGGATTCACTATAACAGCTATTAAGGATGTTACTCCTATACCGCATAATGGATGTAGACCTCCTAAAAGACGAAGAGTTTGACTTTTTATGTAAGTAGAAACTATATTTATTAATATTTTAATGAGGTATTAAGGTGCTACAAAAGAATTGGCAAGAGCTTATTAAGCCATCAAGAATAGAATTTATATCAGGATCTGATGAGCTGAGGGAAGCCACATTAGTGGTTGAACCTTTAGAACGCGGTTTTGGTTTAACAATGGGTAATGCACTCAGAAGAGTATTACTTTCATCATTAAGAGGATCAGCTATTACATCAATAAGAGTTGAAAATGTTTTGCACGAATTTTCTACAATACCAGGAGTAGTAGAAGACGTGGTAGACCTCATCTTAAATGTAAAACAGATAGCTGTGAAATCACTGACAGACGGAACTAAGAATATTAATTTATCTGCTAAAGGTCCCTGTGAGGTAACCGCGGGTATGATTTCTCCTTCATCAAATGTGGAAATTTTAAATCCTGATTTAGTTCTATGCCATATAGATAAACAAGTAGAAATTAGTATGCAATTTACTGTTGAAGAAGGAAAGGGTTATGTTCCTTCTTCACAAAATAGACCCCATGATGCACCTATAGGCTTAGTGCCTATCGATGCTATTTTTAGTCCTATAAAAAATGTTTCGTATAAAGTTGATAATACTAGGGTGGGACAAGATACTGACTATGATAAGTTGACGATGCAAATTGAAACTAATGGTACTATAATTCCAGAGGATGCGGTAGCCTTAGCAGGAAGAATAATATCTGATCAGGCTATGCTATTTGTGAATTTCCCTGAAGTTGAGGAGCAACCAGAAAAAGAAACTTCAATTGAATCTAAATTTAATCCTAATCTTCTCCGTAAAGTTGATGAATTAGAATTATCAGTTCGTTCAGCTAACTGCTTAAAAAATGACAATATAATATATATTGGTGACTTAGTACAAAAATCAGAATCGGAAATGCTCAGAACGCCTAACTTTGGAAGGAAATCTTTAAATGAAATAAGAGAAGTACTAGGGCAAATGGGTTTAGGTTTAGGGATGTCAATTGCAGAATGGCCACCTGAAGATATAGAAACTCTAGCAAAACAAATTGAAGATCCATATTAAATTTTGAAAGGCAAAGTTTATGAGACATAGATTAAAGGGAAGAAAATTAAATCGGACTTCATCTCATAGAAGCCTAATGTTTAAAAATCTTGCAGCTGCTCTAATTAAACATGAGCAGATATGCACAACCCTTCCTAAAGCAAAGGAATTAAGACCTATAGTAGAAAAAATAATTACTCTTGGAAAGAAAGGTACTTTACATGCAAGGAGACAGGCTATCTCCAAACTCCCAAGAGATATGCGTTTAGAAAAATTATTTAATGATTTTTCAATAAGATATAAAGATAGAAATGGAGGCTATACTAGGATAATAAAAACTGGATATAGATATGGAGATTCTGCCCCTTTGGCAATAATTGAACTTGTGGATCGAAACCCAGAAATGCACGGTATAGATTCTGGAAAATCTAATGAAGTTAGCACTGGTGAAGAATCAAAGAACGCCTAAGAACTAATCTTATGTTTAATATAATTTACTATGTTAGTTATTTCATATTATGGTCTTTAAAATATATGTTACTATTATAATTGATTTATACTAAATAATATTATAAATAGATTTCTCAATGTCAGAATCTTATAATCTTAAATCTGTTAAAGTGACAAAAGAGCATGAAAATATCCGCTTGGATAAATGGTTGAGCTCTAAAATCAAGAATCTTTCTTTTCAGACAGTCCAGAAATTAATTAGAAAAGGAAAGATAGTAGCAGATTCTAGTAAAGTTAGATCATCCTTGAAACTAAAAATTGGAATGATAATTGGAATTCCTGATGGGCTTCTCTTAGAGGAAAAAAAGACTAAGAGCCAAAAATTACCTGATTTTTTAATAAAAGATATAAGACAAAGAGTTTTGTATGAAGATGATCAATTAATAGGAATAAATAAACCTTATGGATTAGCTGTTCAAGGTGGCACTGGAATAGATTATCATTTAAATTCGTTATTTTCTGTTCTTAATAAAAGTAATAACGACCAATTAAAACTAGTACATAGGTTAGATAAAAACACTTCTGGGGTAATAATAGTAGCTAAAAATAAGACTTCTGCTAAGAATTTAACCGCAATGTTCAAATCTGAAAAAATTAAAAAAAGCTACTGGGCTATAGTAATTGGAAGACCAATTAAAGATAAAGGAATAATTGACCTTCCAATTTCTAAAAGACTAGTAGCTAAAAAGGAAATGATGGTAGTAAGTAATGATGGCAATTCAAATGCTAGTACAGTCTATAAAATTAAAGAGTCAAATAACCATTATTCATGGATAGAACTGAATCCTATTACAGGAAGAACACATCAACTAAGAGTACATTGTGCAGCTATTGGAATACCTATATTAGGTGATAAAAAATATGGGAATAATGAAAATATTTTTTTTAAAGGATGCTTGAAAAAGCAAAGTAAAATGCATCTTTTTTCTCGGAGTATTACAATACCTGATGATAACAGAAACTCCTTGGAGATAATTGCTCCAGTACCGGATCATATGAAGAAAACCTTTGAACTATTAAATTTTCATTATACTAGAGATGAAAATAAAGAGAGATAGATCTTTGATTTATCACTCAAAATATAATAGTTTATGGTGTGTTATAATATGAAAATGTATAATATATAACGGTTTTAGGGAGGTCATAGATGAATAGAAATGAAGAAATTCTTGATAAAAAAGTCAAGTTAGCTCAAGAAGGTGGTGGTAAGAAGAGAGTAGAAAACCAACATGCCAAAGGAAAATTGACAGCTAGAGAAAGAATTAACTTTTTATTAGATGAAGGATCTTTTGAAGAATACGATATGTTTGTTGAGCATTTATGTACTGATTTTGGAATGGAAAATAATAAGTATTTAGGAGATGGAGTTATAACAGGCAATGGAACTATCAATGGGAGAAAAGTAATAATTTTTAGTCTAGATTTTACTGATTTTGGGGGATCTCTTAGTGAGACA